>NZ_DASRTS010000018.1:0-90254 GCF_035655815.1 Lysobacter sp. | reverse complement strand
CACGCCGGCGCGTCGTCCGGCGACCGTGGCGAGCGCCCCGGCGCCGCAGGTCGGCGGACTTGGCTGGCCGGTGTCGGGTTCGCTGCTGGCCGGCTTTGGCGCGACCATGCCCGACGGCCGCAGCAGCGACGGCCTGCTCATCGCGGCCGGTGCCGGCACGCCGGTGAAGGCCGTGGCCGACGGCCAGGTCGTGTATGCCGAATGGATGACCGGTTACGGCCTGCTGCTCATCGTCGACCACGGCAACGGCTACATGAGCCTGTACGCGCACAACGACGCGCTGATCAAGGACGTGGGCGAGCGCGTCAAGCGCGGCGAGACGGTCTCGACCGTGGGCAGTTCCGGTGGCCACGGCCGTCCGGCGCTGTACTTCGAACTGCGTCGCAACGGCTCGCCGGTGAACCCGGGCACGTGGCTGCGCCGCTGACGGCTGAACGCCGGCCGCGCGGCCGACGGGATTAACAAAAGCCTTCCATTGCGCGCACCCGGCATGCCCATAATCAGGAGCCGACGGCGCGTGCCGTCACCAGATCGCGCCGCCCCGGAGTCCTGCATGTCATTGCGTCACCTGCTTCCGTTCGCCCTCGCCGCCGCGGTCGCATTCCCGGCTGCCGCCCAGCAGGCCGGGGACGCGCAGGCGGAAGCGCCGATCGAGTCCCCCGATGCCGAGACCGCCGAGGCGAAGGTGCCCCTGGACGAGATCCGCCGCTACGTCTCGGTCTACAACGCGGTGAAGCAGGCGTATGTCGAACCGATCGACGACCAGAAGCTGATGCACTCGGCGATCCGCGGGCTCCTGTTCGACCTCGACCCGCACAGCGTGTACCTGGACAAGAGCGACGCAGAGAGCTTCGAGGAGCAATCGCGCGGCGCCTACGACGGTGTCGGCGTGGAACTGATGCGCCAGCCCGACGGTTCGCTGCGCGTGATCGCGCCGATCGACGACACGCCCGCCGCGCGCGCGGGCATCAAGGCCGGCGACGTCATCACCGCCATCGACGGCAAGCCATTCAAGCCGGACGAGGGCGACAACTCCGGCCCGCTGCGTGGCGCGGCGGGCAGCAAGGTCACGCTCACCATTGTGCGCGAAGGCAAGGACAAGCCCTTCGACGTGACGCTGCAGCGCGAGACCATCCGCGTGGCCAGCGTGAAGAGCCGCATGCTGGAGCCGGGCTACGGCTACGTGCGCATCAGCGCGTTCCAGGCCGACACCGCGGCGGATTTCGAAACCAAGGTCGAAGCGCTGAAGGCGCAGGCCGGCGGCAAGCTGCGCGGCTTGGTGATCGACCTGCGCAGCAATCCGGGCGGCCTGCTCACCTCGGCGGTGCAGATCGCCGACGACCTGCTCGACAGCGGCAAGATCGTCAGCACGCGCGGCCGCATCGCCATCAGCGACGCGGAATTCGGCGCCACGCCGGGCGATCGACTCAACGGTGCGCCGGTGGTGGTGCTGGTGGATGCGGGTTCGGCCAGCGCGTCGGAAGTGCTGGCCGGCGCGCTGCGCGACAACGCCCGCGCGCGGATCGTCGGCAGCCGCACCTTCGGCAAGGGCTCGGTGCAGACCGTGTTGCCGCTGGACAACGGCGACTCGGTCAAGCTCACTACCGCGCGGTACTACACGCCCAGCGGCAAGTCGATCCAGGCGCTGGGCATCACGCCGGACGTGGTGCTCAAGCCGGAGAAGGACGACGACAAGAGCATCCGCAACTTCAGCGAAGCCAGCCTGCCGGGCCACCTGCGTGGCGACGGCGAAGGCGAGGACGCGGACGAAGGCCAGCCGGGCGACAACGCCGGCGACGTGCTCGAAGGCGATGCACCGATCGCCGCGGCCCTCGTGGAGCTGAAGAAGCCGGTGGCCAGCGCGACGCCGTCATCCGTCAGGAAGTAACGCACCCGATGTAGGAGCCAGCTCGCTGGCGACCGGCGTGCAGAGAAACGGTCGCCCGCAAGCTGGCTCCTACGGCGATCGCTTGCTCAGCGCGGCTTCGCGGGCAACGGGAACGGCGTGACCACCTTCTCGCCGGTAGCCGCGTCGCGGATCGCAGACTGGCCCTTACGTTCGACTTCCTCGATGCGCACGATGCTGTGCATCGGCAGATGCAGGGCGCGGGTGTTGCCGAACTCGTCGCGCAGCCGCTCCTCGGTGGGATCGATCACCACGCCGTCGTGCACGTCGAACACCAGGTCGCCAACCTCGGTGAAGCCCCACAGCGCACCGGACGTCACATGGCGGGCGTACAGCTCGTACACCTTGCCGGCGTTGAGGAAGGTCACCTTGTAGAGCGGCTTGGACATGGGTGGCTGTTGCAGGCGATTGGCCTCGACACGATGGGGACGGTCGTGGCGGGACTCAAGCCATCGCAGCCTTACAGCCCGCGTCGACGCCGCATGCGCCGCGCGATGCCGGCGCGCGCGATCAGCGCGAACACGCCGCCGAACGCGAAGCCGGCCAGATGGGCCGACCAGGCCACCGCACCGAAGGCCGGGCCGATGAAGGTAAAGACCAGCTGCAGCAGCGCCCACACGCCGATCAGCAATGGCGCGGGCACCTTCACGAACTGCAGGAACAATCCCAGCGGCACCACCACGCCCAGCTTGGCCGCCGGGAACAGCGCCAGGTAGGCGCCGATCAGCGCCGACACCGCGCCGCTGGCGCCGATGATCAGCCGGTCCGGGGTGCCGATGGCGATGACGGTGGCCAGGTTGGCCACCGCGCCGCCCAGCAGGAACAGGATCAGCAGCCGCCACGGCCCCATCGCCCGCTCGGCGGGCAGGCCGAAGATCAGCAGGAACACCAGGTTGCCCAGCAGATGGGCCCAGTCCGCATGCAGGAACAACGCGGTGACCAGCCGCCACAGGCTGCCGGTGCGCATGGAGGTCCACCATTCCTCAGGCGAGGTCAGGCCGCCCGACAGCGCCCCCCATTCCACCAGCAGGCGCCGCTGCTCCTGGCCCGGCAGCAGTTCCACCGCGATGAAGCACAGCCACAGGGCCGCGAACAGGGCGGGGGTCGCCCAGCGCACCGGGGTGCGCTCGCGCCCCGGAATGGTCACGAACACCGCGCGGAACCCCCCGTGGATCGCCTCGCCGGGACCCCTGCCCAAACCGCCAGAAACAGCACGGAACAAGTGCAAACAGGCATGCCGGTGGTTGTTAGCCTCGGGTTAAAAGGCGGGTTATAGTGCATACGGCGTCGTACGTCGGGAGGGGTTTCCGGCGCGCACTGGCGTCCGGACCGGCCGGCTGCGAAGGCAATGACGGCCTCGGAAGACGAAAAAATACTCCAATGGAGACTACACGCATGCAACACGCTTCTCGCTTCACCCAGCTCACGGCGCTGGCTTTCGGCATCGCCGGCGCGCTGGCCGTTGGCCAGGTCCACGCTTCGGGCTTCCAGCTCAAGGAAAACAGCGTCAAGGGCATGGGTGCCGCCTTCGCGGGCGCCGGTGTCAACGAGACCGACTCCTCGGTGGTCGCCAACAACCCGGCCACGATGGCCCGTTTCGAAGGCACCACCATGCAGGTCGACGTCACCGCGATCGACCTGAGCTATGAATTCAAGGGCACCGGCACCGACGCCCTGGGCCGTCCGATGACCGGCGGCAACGGTGGCGACGCCGGCGACATCGCCGCCGTGCCGGCCCTGTCGGTGATCCACAAGCTCGACAACGGGCTGGCCTTCGGCGCCATGGTCAGCGCGCCGTTCGGCCTGAAGACCGAATACGACGACGGCTGGGTGGGCCGCTACTACGCCCATACCTCCGACGTCGAGATCATCGACCTGACTCTGGCCGCCGCGCTGGACATCATTCCGGACCGCTTCTCGGTCGGCGCCGGCATCATCTACTCGCGCGCCGACGTGACGCTGTCGAAGTCGGTGGACTTCGGCTCGCTGCTGTTCTCCAACCCGGCCACCCGTCCGCTGCCGTTCGCCCGCCCGCAGGCGGCTGACGGCTTTGCCGAGATCCAGGGCGACGACACCGGCTTCGGCTGGACCGTGGGTGCGAACCTGCGTCCGACCGACAAGTTCGCCATCGGCGTGAGCTACCGCTCCGAGATCGACTACGAACTGGAAGGCACCGCCGACTGGACCGTGCCGGGCAACGTCGCCGCCGTGTTCGGCGCCAGCCCGACCACCCGTCCGCTGTTCCAGGACGGTGCCGCGATGGCCAAGCTGACCACGCCGTCGGTGCTGAGCGTCGACATGCGCTACGACATCACGGACCGCTTCGCGATGATGGCCACCTGGGCCGAGACCGGCTGGGAATCGCTGCGCGAAGTGCGCATCGACTTCGCCAACCCGGATCCGGATTCGGTCGAGCCGTTCGCCTGGCGCGACAGCGAGTTCATGTCGCTGGGCGGCGAGTTCAAGCTCAACGAGGCGTGGATCCTGCGTGCGGGCGTCGCGTACGACGAGACCCCGACGCACATCGAGACGCGCACCCCGCGTCTGCCGGACGCCGACCGCATGTGGTACTCCATCGGTGCCACTTGGCAGGCCACGCCGGCGCTGGAAGTGAACTTCGGCTACACGCGCATCGAGCCGGATTCGCCGGAAATCGACCTGCACGCGGAAACCTCGCTGCAGACCCTGACGGGTCCGTTCGACGGTCACGCCAACCTGTACGGCGTCTCGGCGCAGTACAAGTTCTGATCGCCTGTTCGAACGCTGTAACGAAAAAGCCCCGCTTCGGCGGGGCTTTTTCGTTGGGCTATCGGCCCGGCAAGGGGGGGAGCAGTTGGACGCGGATGACGCGGATGACACAGAAAAACGCAGATGACGCAGAAAAGCGTCTTGCGAGTTCGACCGGCCGCCGGACTGGTGCCTTAAGCCATCGTGGAGAAACGATCCGGCACTGCTCTTTCCGCGTTCTCTGCGTCCTCTGCGTCAGAAACCGCTTGGGCGCTTCCGGTGCCAGCAAAAGACACGGGGCCGGGACGTCGAGCCCGCGGTCTGATCAGCACGGACAAAGCACTCAATGCTTTGTCCGTGTTCTCCGCGTCATCCGCGTCCAGGACGCTCCTGCGCTCAATCGCCCAGCGTCAGCAGCGAGGCGTTGCCGCCAGCCGCGGTGGTGTTGATGGTGATGGTCTTCTCGGTGGCGAAGCGCGGCAGGTAGTGCGGGCCGCCGGCCTTGGGGCCGGTGCCGGACAGGTTCTGGCCGCCGAAGGGCTGCACGCCGACGACCGCTCCGATCTGGTTGCGGTTGACGTAGCAGTTGCCCACCTTCACGCGCGAGGCGATCTTCTCGATGGTTTCGTCGATGCGCGAATGGATGCCCAGCGTCAGGCCGTAGCCCGTCGCGTTGATGGCATCGATCACGGCATCGAGCTGGTCCGCCTTCCAGCGGATCACGTGCAGCACCGGCCCGAAGATTTCCTTGTGCAGCTGGTCCAGCGACTTGAGCGTGTACGCGCGCGGGGCGAAGAAGCTGCCGTTGGCGGCATCGTCGTCCAGCGCGACTTCGGCGATCATCAAAGCTTCCGCGTCCATGCGCTGGGCATGCTCGCGCAGCATCTTCAGCGCGTCCTCGTCGATCACCGGGCCGACGTCGGTCGACAGCAGGCCCGGGTCGCCGACCTTCAGCTCGGCCATGGCGCCGGCCAGCATCGTGGTGACCTTGTCGGCGATGTCGTCCTGCACGAACAGCACGCGCGCGGCCGAGCAGCGCTGGCCGGCGGACGTGAATGCCGAGGCGATGGCGTCCTTGACGACCTGCTCGGGCAGCGACGAGGAGTCGGCGATCAACGCGTTCTGGCCACCGGTCTCGGCGATCAGCACGCCGATGGCGGCGTCGCGCGCTGCGAGTGCGCGGTTGATCGCGCGCGCGGTGTCGGTGGAACCGGTGAAGGCGACGCCGGCGATGCGCGGATCCTTCGTCAGTGCGGCACCGACGGTGGCGCCGTCACCCGGCAGGAACTGCAGTACGGCTTCGGGGATCCCGGCTTCGTGCAGCAGCTTCACCGCGTAATAGCCGATGAGGTTGGTCTGCTCGGCCGGCTTGGCGATCACGCTGTTGCCGGCGGCCAGCGCCGCGGCGATCTGGCCGGCGAAGATGGCCAGCGGGAAGTTCCACGGGCTGATGCAGACGAACACGCCGCGGCCCGACAGCTGCAGCGTGTTGGATTCGCCGGTCGGGCCGGGCAGGGCCTCGACGGCGAACTGCTTGCGGGCCTGCGCGGCGTAGTAGCGCAGGAAGTCCACTGCCTCGCGCACTTCCGCCACGCCGTCGGGAATGGTCTTGCCGGCTTCACGCGAGCACAGCGCGATGTACTGCGGCATGCGCTGCTCGAGCAGGTCGGCGGCGTGCTCCAGGATCGCGGCGCGGCTGGCGGCTGGCGTCATGTTCCAGGCGTCGTGCGCGGCGACGGCGTTCTGCAACGCCTTCTCCACCGTCGCGCTGTCGGCGGCCTGCCACTGGCCGACGATCTCGCGGCGATCGGCCGGGTTGGTCACGGCGATGCTCGGGCCGGCGACGGTCGCGCCCGGAACCAGCGGCGTCGCGCGCCATTCGCTGCCGGTGGCGGCGTTGACCTGGTCGGCGAGCGTGCGCAGTTGATCGTCGTTGGCGAGATTGATGCCCATGGAATTGGTCCTGTCGATGCCGAAGCTGCGGTACAGATCGAGCGGCTGCGGGATGCGCGGATGCGCGATGGATTCGAATGCGGAAACGATCTCGACCGGATCGCGTACGAGGTCATCGATGGCGATGTCCTCGTCGGTGATGCGGTTGACGAAGCTGGAATTGGCGCCGTTCTCGAGCAGGCGGCGTACCAGGTACGGCAGCAGGTCCTCGTGCGAGCCGACGGGCGCGTACACGCGGCAGGGCACGTCCAGGCGGTCGGCCGGGATCACCTCGGCGTACAGGTCGTCGCCCATGCCGTGCAGCTTCTGGAACTCGAAGTGCTTCTGGCGGCCCATCGACTTCGCGCGCTGGTGGATCGCGGCGATGGTGTGCGCGTTGTGGGTGGCGAACATCGGATAGATCGCATCCGCGGCTTCCAGCATGCGGCGCGCGTTGGCGAGGTAGCTGACGTCGGTGTTGGGCTTGCGCGTGAACACCGGATAGCCCGCGGCCTGGCCGTCGACCTGCGCGCGCTTGACCTCGCTGTCCCAGTACGCGCCCTTGACCAGGCGCACGGGGATGCGACGGCCGGTGCGGCGGGCGAGGTCGGCGATGAAGTCGATGACTTCCGGCGCGCGCTTCTGGTAGGCCTGGATCGCCAGGCCGTAGCCTTCCCAGCCGTCCAGCGCGGCGTCGGCGTACGCGGCAGCGATGACGTCGAGCGACAGCTCCAGACGGTCGGCTTCCTCGGCGTCGACGGTGAAGCCGATGCCGTACGACTTCGCCAGCTGCGCCAGTTCCAGCACGCGCGGGGTGAGCTCGGCCATCACGCGCTCGCGCTTGGCATGCTCGTAGCGCGGATGCAGTGCGGACAGCTTCACCGAGATCGACGGCGCGGCGAACACGTCGCCGCCCTTGAAGTCGCCGCTCTTGCCGATCGCATGGATCGCGTCGCGATATGCCTGCAGGTAGCGCAGCGCGTCCTTGGTGGTCAGCGCGCCTTCGCCCAGCATGTCGAAGGAGTAGCGGTAGGCGGCGTTGCCGTTCTTCTGCGAACGCGCCAGCGCCTCGCCGATGGTCCGGCCCATGACGAACTGGTGGCCCATGATCTTCATGGCCTGGCGAACCGCCAGGCGGATCACCGGCTCGCCGACGCGGCCGAGCAGGCGCTTGAAGGCGCCATGCACGTCGCGCTTGGTCTCGTCGGCCAGGTCGACCAGGTGGCCGGTCAGCATCAGGCCCCAGGTGGAGGCGTTGACCAGCACCGAATCGGACTGGCCCATGTGCTTCTTCCAGTCCGCATCGCCCAGCTTGTCGCGGATCAGCTTGTCCGCGGTTTCCTGGTCGGGGATGCGCAGCAGCGCCTCGGCCACGCACATCAGCAGCACGCCTTCCTCGCTGCCCAGGTCGTACTGGCGCATGAAGGCCTCGATGGCGCCCTGGTCCTTGGCCCGGGCGCGGACCCGGCGGACCAGGTCGGCCGCGGTGGCCTGAACCGCCGCGCGGTCGGCTTCGGGCAGGCGGGCGCGTTCGAGCAGGGCGCGGACGTGCGCGGCTTCGTCACGGACCCAGCCGGCGGTGATCGCGGCGCGGCGTGCGGAAGGCGGCGGGGGGAGTTCGGGGCTGATCAGCGCGTGCGCTGCCGGCGGGCCGTCGCTGGCGACGGCGGTGGCGGAATGGGTGGTCATCAAGGGGCCAGAAGACAGCCGTGGGAAGCCCAATAGTCTAGAGCCTCCGGTCCTTGCCGGTGTTGTGCGCTCGGTCTCTCCCGGCGCGCGCCTGGTGGCCGGACCCGCGTGCACGGCTGTGCGAAGATTGCGCAATCTGCCGACAAGTCCGTGTAATTTGATTGGCTCGGTTGTTGGGATTGTGAGCGGCAGGTAAAATGAGCGGTTCCGCGGGGCGGTTTTTGGTTCCCTGATCCTGGGTTCCGGTGGGGCTGGAAGCCCGGCGTCCCGAGTAGCGCATGAGCCCGCAAGCCAAGCCGAACGGCTCAGCCAGTCCAACACTTACAAGCTGATTTCTGGGGCTCGAACAGATGAAAGCCGGTCGTTTCAAGCAGTGGAGCGCGGGCATCGCCGCGATGGCGCTGCCGGTCCTTGCCAATGCGCAGGCGGCCGACCCGAAGCCGTGGCAGCTGAACATGGGCCAGGGCGTGACCGTCCAGTCCGCCAACGCCTACGGTGCGCACATGTTCGCCCTATGGGTGTGCGTGATCATCGGCATTCTGGTGTTCGGCGCGATGGCCGTGGCCATGTTCAAGTTCCGCCACTCCAAGGGCGCGGTGCCGGACAAGGACTTCACCCACTCCACCAGGCTGGAGATTCTCTGGACGGTGGTGCCGGTCGTGCTGCTGGTGCTGATGGCCTTCCCGGCCACCAGCAAGCTGATCGCGATGTACGACACCCGCAACGCCGAGATGACCGTCAAGATCACCGGCTACCAGTGGATGTGGAAGTACGACTACCTGGGCGAGAACGTCGGCTTCACCAGCCGCCTGGCGCGCAGGAGCGACGAAATCCGCCAGAGCGGCGTCGTGCCGACCATGGAGCAGGCCCCGCACTACCTGCTGGACGTGGACAACGTCCTGGTGCTGCCCACCGACACCAAGATCCGCTTCGTGATCACCGCCGACGACGTGATCCACGCCTGGTGGGTGCCGGCCCTGGGCTGGAAGCAGGACGCGATCCCGGGCATCGTCAACGAGGCCTGGACCGACATCAAGACGCCGGGCATCTACCGCGGCCAGTGCGCCGAGCTGTGCGGCAAGGACCACGGCTTCATGCCGATCGTGGTCAAGGCCGTGCCGAAGGCGGAGTTCCAGCAGTGGCTGGCCGCCGAGAAGGCCAAGAACGCGCCCGCTCCCGCCGCACCGGCCGCCCAGCCCGCCGCGCCGGAACCCGCGCAGCCGCAAGGCACCACCCCGAACACCGAAGCCACGACCGCAGCTGCTGAAAAGCAGGCTCCGGTCGCCGGCTGAACGTCCCGAATTCCTGAGGTAAGGCCATGGCCGTCACCCACGCTGACACGCATCACCACGATGATCACGCCCACAAGCAGGGCTTCATCGAGCGTTGGTTCTTCTCGACCAACCACAAGGACATCGGGACGCTGTACCTGATCTTCAGCTTCATCATGTTCATCATCGGCGCGGCGATGTCGGTGGTGATCCGCGCGGAGCTGGCGACGCCCGGCCTGCAGCTGGTGGAGCCGATGTTCTTCAACCAGATGACCACCGTGCACGCGCTGGTCATGATCTTCGGCGGTGTCATGCCGGCCTTCGTCGGCCTGGCCAACTGGATGATCCCGCTGCAGATCGGCGCGCCGGACATGGCGCTGCCGCGCATGAACAACTGGTCCTTCTGGATCCTGCCGTTCGCCTTCGCGATGCTGCTGCTGACGCTGTTCCTGCCGGGCGGCGCGCCTGCCGGCGGCTGGACGCTGTATCCGCCGCTGTCGCTGCAGGGCGGCAGCAACGTGGCCTTCGCGATCTTCGCCATCCACATGATGGGCATCAGCTCGATCATGGGCGCGATCAACGTCATCGCCACCGTGCTGAACATGCGCGCTCCGGGCATCGACCTGCTGAAGATGCCGATCTTCTGCTGGACCTGGCTGATCACCGCGTTCCTGCTGATCGCCGTGATGCCGGTGCTGGCCGGCGCCGTGACGATGCTGCTGACCGACAAGTTCTTCGCCACCTCGTTCTTCAACGCGGCCGGCGGCGGCGACCCGGTGATGTTCCAGCACATCTTCTGGTTCTTCGGCCATCCCGAGGTCTACATCATGATCCTGCCGGCGTTCGGCGTCGTGTCGGAGATCATCCCGACCTTCAGCCGCAAGCCGCTGTTCGGCTACCAGGCCATGGTGTACGCGACCGCGTCGATCGCGTTCCTCTCGTTCATCGTGTGGGCGCACCACATGTTCACCGTCGGCATGCCGCTGGGTGGCGAGATCTACTTCATGTTCGCCACGATGCTGATCGCCGTGCCGACGGGCGTGAAGGTGTTCAACTGGGTCACCACGATGTGGCGCGGCTCGATCTCGTTCGAGGCGCCGATGCTGTGGGCGATCGCGTTCGTGATCCTGTTCACCATCGGCGGTTTCTCGGGCCTGATGCTCGCCATCGTCCCGGCCGACTTCCAGTACCACGACACCTACTTCGTGGTCGCGCACTTCCACTACGTGCTGGTGACCGGCGCGCTGTTCTCCATCATCGCCGCCACGTACTACTGGTGGCCGAAGTGGACCGGCCGCATGTACAGCGAGCCGATGGCCAAGTTCCACTTCTGGTGGACGATGGTCTTCGTCAACCTGCTGTTCTTCCCGCAGCACTTCCTGGGCTTGGCCGGCATGCCGCGCCGCATCCCGGACTACAACGTGGTGTTCGCGGACTGGAACCTGGTCAGCTCGATCGGCGCGTTCGGCATGTTCGTCACGCCGTTCATGATGGCCTTCATCCTGTGGCGCTCGAAGGCTGTTGGCGTGAAGGCCGAAGCCCGCGCCTGGCCGACCGCGAAGGGCCTGGAGTGGACCGTGCCGAGCCCGGCGCCGCACCACACCTTCAGCACCCCGCCGGTCATCCGCGACGGCGACCTCGCCCACGGCGACATCACGCATTGATCGGATAGAAGTGGAAGGCGTCCGGCCCAGGGCGCCTTCCGCACTCATCCGGAGCACACCGCAACGATGATGCAACCCGACCACAACGCCGCCGACATCGCCGCACGCCGCAAGGCCGCGCGTCGTACCGCGCTGTGGATTGCCGCGGTGGCTGTCGCGATCTACGTCGTCTTCATCCTCAGCGGGACGCTCGGCCAATGAGCGTGCCGGAGCAGCCCGTGGTGGAGCGCAAGAGCGCCGGCCTCGGCAAGATGGTCGTGGTGGCCATCGGTGCGTTCGCGCTGACGTTCGCGCTGGTGCCGCTGTACCGCATCGCCTGCGAGAAGGTGTTCGGCATCCGCCTGGAGCGCACCGCCGTCGAGGGCGTGCAGGACGCGAAGGCGACCGCCGCCAAGCGCGTGATCACCGTGCAGTTCGACGGGGGCGTGAATTCCAAGCTGCCGTGGGACTTCACCCCCAACCAGCTCACCATGCAGGTGGTGCCGGGCGAGCAGTACGAAACCACCTACCACGCGCGCAACACGGCCGATCGCACCGTCGTCGGCAGCGCGGTGCCTTCCGTGGCGCCGGCGCGCGCGTCGGGCTACTTCAGCAAGACCGAATGCTTCTGCTTCACCGCGCAGACGCTCAAGGCGGGCGAAACGCGCGAGATGCCGGTGCGCTTCATCGTCGATCCGAACCTGCCGGCCGACGTGAAGACCATCACCCTGTCGTATACCTTCTTCAAGAACGATGCGCTGACCGCGCAGGCGCAAGGCGCGGCCCACGCCACGCCGGCGCTGATGTCCGCACCGTGATCCTTTCCCAGTAATCGCAGCACACAACCGGAACGCCGCCATGGCCCAAGCCCAATCGCCAGACGCCAACATCTACTTCGTGCCGCACAGCAGCCGTTGGCCGTTCCTCGGTTCGATCGCGCTGTTCACGACCATGGTCGGCATCGCCAGCTGGTTCAACGAGGTCAGCTGGGGCCGCCCGGTGTTCTTCATCGGCATCGCGCTGATGTGCGCCGTGCTGTTCGGCTGGTTCGGCGACGTCGTGCGCGAATCGGTGCGCGGCAACTACAACAAGCAGGTGGACACGTCGTTCCGCATGGGAATGATCTGGTTCATCTTCTCCGAAGTGATGTTCTTCGGCGCGTTCTTCGGCGCGCTGTTCTACGCGCGCCAGTACGCGATGCCGTGGCTGGGCGGCGAAGGCGACGGCGTGATGACCAATTCGCTGCTGTGGCCCGGCTTCAGCGCCGCTTGGCCGAGCAACGGTCCGGGCGCCATCGGCGGCGTCTACCAGACCATCCCCGCGTGGGGCCTGCCGCTGCTCAACACCATGATCCTGCTGACCTCGGGCATCACGGTGACCATCGCGCATCACGCGCTCAAGGCGGGCCACCGCAAGCAGCTGCTGACCTTCCTCGGCCTGACCGTGCTGCTGGGCGCGCTGTTCCTGTTCTTCCAGGCGGAGGAATACATCCACGCCTACAAGGAACTGAACCTGACGCTGGGCTCGGGCATCTACGGTTCCACCTTCTTCATGCTGACCGGCTTCCACGGCGCGCACGTCACGCTGGGCACGATCATGCTGGCGGTGATCTGGTTCCGCTGCCTGAAGGGCCACTTCACCAAGGACAACCACTTCGCGTTCGAGGCGGTGGCCTGGTACTGGCACTTCGTCGACGTGGTGTGGCTGGGCCTGTTCCTGTTCGTCTACGTGCTGTAACGCGGCGGAGCGGAATCGGGATTGGGGAATCGCCAGGAGCGAAAACCCCATTCCTCTCGCAAAGGCGACGGCGACCCCGTCGCTCTTTGCTTTTTACGATTCCCGATTCTCCGTTCCCGGTTCCCGCGACTTACGGCCCGCCGTGGAACTCGATCCAGCCCATGTAGTTGGCCAGTACCACCAGCAGGATCAGCGCGACGGACAGTGCGGTGCGGCGGGTCAGCGCGTTCACCGTGCGCTTGCTCTCGCCCTTGTCCACGAGCATGTAGTAGAGCCCGGCGCCCAGGTTCCAGAGGATGACGATCAGGAAGGCGATGACCAGCAGGGTCTTCAGCGAATCGTTCATGGCGGCTTCCGATCGGCCCCGTGAGGGGGCGTGCGCCCCATTATCGCAGCCGCGGGCGACGAAGTCGTGAGCCGTACGCGCAACCTCGTCGTCGGTTGGACCGCCGCGATCCTGGCGATCGCGCTGTTCGCCAACCTCGGCCTGTGGCAGTCGCGCCGCGCCGTCGAAAAGCAGGCAATGCTCGACGCGGCTGCGGAAGTGATGCGCACGCGCACGCCGCAGCCGCTGTCGCGTGCCGGCGATGCGCAGCGCGCGCGCGATTACGACTGGGCCGCGGGCAGCGGTTCGTTCGACGCACGCGACGCGCTGCTGCTGGACAACCAGCAGCGCAACGGCCGGGCCGGCGTGCGCGTGTACCGCATCTTCGTGCCGCAGCAGGGCGGCCCGCTGCTGGTAGACCTGGGTTGGCTGCCGCTCGGCGGCGACCGCAAGCTGCCGCAGGTGCTACGTCCGGAAGGCAGCCTGCAGCTGCGCGGCCTGCTGGTGCCGCCGCCGTCCACGGGACTGGTGATGGGCCCCGCGTTGAGCCGCCAGGACGATGCATGGCTGATGACGCGCGTCGACCTCGATGCGATCGCGAAGGCGACGGGACTGTCGGTGCCGCTGGCGCCACGCGTACTGCGCCTGGATCCGGAGCTGCGCATCGGCTACGAGCGCGACCTGGAACTGCTGCCCAACACGCTGCCGCCCGACCAGCACCGCGGCTATGCGGTGCAGTGGTTCGCACTGGCGCTGGCCGTGCTGGTCACCGCGTTGATCCTCACTTTCCGCAAGCGCCGTCGAACATAAGGAGCACGTCATGAGCGACGACCTCAGCCCGCAACACCGCAATCGCAACCGCTTCCTGCTGCTGCTCCTGTTCGCGATGTTCTTCGGCAGCATGCTGGTGGCCGGCCTGCTGCGTTTTTCCGGCTGGCGCCCGCAGGGCACCAAGAACCACGGCGAGCTGCTCGAACCGCCGGGCGACGTGCGCGCGCTGTCGCCGCGCCTGCTCGATGGCGGCGAGTACGTGTGGAAGTCGGGCGAACGCACGTGGCGCATCCTCGTTGCGCCGCCCGCCGATTGCGGCACGCAGTGCGATGCGCTGGCGCGCGAACTCGACACCGTGTGGCAGCTGTTCGGCAAGGACGCCGACGAAGTGCACGTGCTGTGGCTGTGCCCGACGGACGCGTGCAGCTGGCCTGCATCCGCAACCCGGCCGGGCGCGCTGAAACTGCTCGCGCCGGACAGCCGCCTGCGCGCCGGCCTGCCGCGCGTGGACGAGACCACTGCCAATGTGCGCGGCGTGCCGGCCTACGTGGTGGATCCCTACGGGTTCGTGATTCTGCGCTACCCTCCCGGCTTCGATCCGGCCGGCCTGCGTGCCGACGTGGCCAAGCTGCTCAAGGTGAAGTGACGCGGCGCAGCCACGTCCCTCGCCCGATCTCCGCCGGTCCCAACGCACCAGATCCATGAGCCGTATCGCATGACCACGCCGCACAAGCCCAGCCCGCACAGACACTTCCACCGGATCGCCTGGCTCGCCGTCGCGCTGGCGTTCGGCGTGATCGTGTTCGGCGCGTTCGTGCGTCTGTCCAATGCCGGCCTGAGCTGTCCCGACTGGCCCACCTGCTACGGCCGCGCCGCATGGCCCACCGTCGCGCACGAAGTGGTCGACCACGCCGCCACCGCGATCCGCCCGGTGGAAGTGCACAAGGCCTGGCGCGAGCAGTTCCACCGCATGATCGCCGGCGCGCTCGGCGTGCTGGTGCTGGCGCTGGCGCTGCTGGCCGCGCGCAAGCGCCACCGCGGCGTGTTGCAGGTGATCGCCGCCGCGGTGCTGGTGGGCATCGGCATCCCGCTGTACATGCACGGCGAACACGTCGCCGCGTCGGTGCTGGCCATCGCAGGCGAAGCGATCCTGCTGTTCGCCGCGTTGCGCTGGAGCAACCTCGATCTGTCGCGCGTGGCGGCGTTCACGCTGGCGGTGATCATCTTCCAGGCGCTGCTGGGCATGTGGACCGTGACCTGGCTGCTCAAACCGATCGTGGTGATGGCTCACCTGCTCGGCGGCCTGCTCACGTTCTCGCTGCTGCTGTGGATGGCCTGGCGCGCGACCAACCTGCCGATCCGCCTGGCGGAAGCGGTACTGGTGCGCAGGCTGGTCATCGCCGGCATCGTGGTGCTGGGCGTGCAGATCGCGCTGGGCGGCTGGACCAGCGCCAACTACGCCGCACTGGCCTGCGGCAACGATTTCCCCACCTGCGTGAGCCAGTGGTGGCCGCCGCACGATTTCCGCGAGGGCTTCGTGCTGTGGCGTGGCATCGGCGTGGACTACGAAGGCGGCATCCTCGACGGCGAGGCGCGCATCGCGATCCAGCTGGCGCACCGCATGATGGCGGTGGTGGTGTTCGTCTACCTGCTGTGGCTCGCGCTGCGGCTGATCCGCACGCCGGGCATGCGCGGCTGGGCCACGCTGCTAGGCCTGCTGGTGTTCGCGCAGGTCGGTTTGGGCATCGCCAACGTCAAGCTGAGCCTGCCGCTGTCGATCGCCGTGATGCACAACGCCGGGGCGGTACTGCTGCTGTTCGTGCTGGTCTCGCTGCTGGCGCGCCTGCGCTCGCCGGAACAGTGATGGGCACCACCATGCCAAGAGCCACCGCAAAGCAGTACTGGGATCTCACCAAGCCGCGCGTGGTCGCGCTGATCGTGTTCACCGCGCTGGTGGGCATGTTCCTGGCCGTGCCGGGCCTGCCGCCGCTGCGCGAGTCGGTGCTGGGCTTCATCGGCATCTGGCTGGCCGCGTCCAGTGCCGCGGCGATCAACCAGCTGCTGGACTCGCGCATCGACGCGAAGATGGCGCGCACCTCGTGGCGTCCCATCGTCGCCGGGCAGATCACGCCCCGGCAGGCGCTGGTGTTCGCGCTGATCCTGGCGACGCTGTCGATGACCGTCCTGGCGGTGTGGGTGAACACCATCACCGCCATCCTCACCTTCGCATCGCTGATCGGCTACGCGGTCATCTATACCGTGTACCTCAAGCGCGCCACGCCGCAGAACATCGTGATCGGCGGCATCGCCGGTGCCGCGCCGCCGCTGTTGGGCTGGGCCGCCATCACCGGCATGCGCGGCGAATGGGACTGGCCGCATGCATTGCTGCTGGTGCTGATCATCTTCGTGTGGACGCCGCCGCATTTCTGGGCGCTGGCCATCTTCCGCCGGGCCGATTACGCGCGTGCGATGGTGCCGATGCTGCCGGTCACGCATGGCGTGGAATACACGCGCTGGCAGATCCTGTTCTACACCGTGCTGCTGGTGGCGGTGACTGTGCTGCCATGGGCGGCCGGCATGAGCGGGCTGTTCTACCTCGGTGGCGCGCTGGTGCTCGGTGCGGTGTTCCTGGGTTACGCGTGGCGGCTGATGAATCCGCCCGACGAGATGTATGCGATGAAGGTGTTCAACTATTCCATCGTGTACCTGATGGCGCTGTTCGCCTTCCTGTTGCTGGACCACTGGCTGATGCCGCTGCTGCAGCCATCGCCCATGCTGGAACTGCAGCCGCAGCGCTGATCCTTTCAATCCACGAGAGCTGCCGATGCCGCGCAAGCACCTGAGCCTGTCCCTCACCGCGATCTTGCTGGCCGCATCGGCCGGCGTGACACAGGCCCAGACCCTTGCGGACGTACCGGCAACGCAGGGCGAAATGGTGATCACCGCGCAGCGGCTGCTCGACGTGCGCACGGGTCGCATGATCGACCAGCCGCAGGTGCGCGTGCGCGACGGTCGCATCGTCGAAGTCGCGCGCGCAGGTGCGGCGGTACCCGAAGGCGTGCGCCGCATCGACCTGCCGGGCATGACGCTTCTGCCGGGCCTCATCGACATGCACGTCCATCTGGACGTCGAACCCACCTACGGTGGCTACACCGGCCTGCAGTTCAACGACCGCTTCTGGTCGATGCTGTCGGTGGCGCACGCGCAACGCACGCTGATGGCCGGCTTCACCACCGTGCGCAATGTCGGCTCGGATGCGTGGAACGACGTCGGTCTGCGCCAGGCGATCGACGAGGGCAAGCTCAGCGGCCCGCGCATCGTCACGGCGGCATATTCCTTCGGTGCCACCGGCGGCCATTGCGACTCGACCTTTTTCCCGCCGTCGATGAACCAGCGCAGTCCGTTCAACGCAGACACGCCGGAAGAAGGCCGCAAGCGCGTGCGCGAACTGCGCAAGTACGGCGCGCAGGTGATCAAGATCTGCGCCACCGGCGGCGTGTTCTCGCGCAACACCGAACCCGGCCAGCAGCAGATGAGCCTGGCGGAAATGAAGGCCGTGGCCGACGAGGCGCACCAGTGGGGCCTCAAGGTGGCCGCGCACGCGCACGGCGCCGCCGGCATCAAGGATGCGATCCGCGCGGGCGTGGACACCATCGAGCACGCCAGCCTGATCGACGACGAAGGCATCCGCCTGGCCAGGCAGCACGGCGCGTGGCTGTCGATGGACATCTACAACACCGAGTACACGCAGGCCGAGGGTCGCAGGAACGGCGTGCTCGAGGACAACCTGCGCAAGGACCGCGAGGTCGCGGACATCCAGCGCGAGAACTTCCGCCGCGCGCACGCGGCCGGCGCGAAGATGGTGTTCGGCACCGATGCCGGCATCTACCCGCACGGCGACAACGGCCGCCAGTTCGCAGTGATGGTGCGTTACGGCATGACCCCGCTGCAGGCGATCCAGGCCGCCACGCTCAATGCGTCGCAGGCCCTCGCGCGCGAGGACGTCGGAGTGATCGAGGCCAACCGCTGGGCGGACCTCATCGCCGTGGCGGGCGATCCCACGCGGGACGTGGCGCTGCTGGAGCGCGTGCCCTTTGTGATGAAGGGCGGCGACGTCGTGAAGGACGAACGCGCGCGCTGATCGCGCACCGCGTCATTGCGCGGCGACGCGCGGCTCCATCTCCGCATCCAGCAATGGTGTCGCCGAGGGCAGGCGCGTGGGATCGAGCAGCGCCGCCATGGTCGGATCGGCCGGATAGGCCTTTCCGTCGAATTCCATCGCCACCACGCCGGCTTCGTCGCCGCTGCCGACGCTGACCAGCAGGTCGCGCCAGCCATGGCTGACGCGCGCGCCGACCGCGATGGGCGCGCGTACCGAGACCGATTCGCCGACCAGCTTCAGCCGGTCCTTCTCGCCGTGGAACACCAGCAGCGTGCAGCCGTCGGCCCGGCACCAGTTGGCGTCCTCCAGCAGCATCAGCACGTCCTCGGTTCCGTCGCCGTCGAGGTCGGCCCGCGCATCTCGATAAGCCGGCATTTCGCGGATGCTGCGGGACGCGAGGAACGCCGTGAGCGCATCGTCGGCGCGCTGCTTGTGGTTGACGGGCGTGGGCAGGGCCGCCTGGTCCTGCCCTTCGCCACGCGGCTGGGTACTGCACGCCGTGGCCAGGCAGGCCAGCGTGATCGCCGTGAGCAGGGTGCGCATGGAGGCTCTCCACCGAAGCTGGCGCGAGCTTGCTCCCGGGCGCGTGGTGGCGGAGTGATTGGAATTGCGGGCGGGCGTTTGGGGGGGGCGACGTCGCTGTCGGCGGTGGCGTTTGGGGATAGCGGAAGGGCTGCATTCCGGCCTGCCGGGCGCTCGCGGTGCGCGCAGAAGCGGCGAAGTTGCCCTTGCTTTCGGCCGTCATCCCCGCGAAGGCAGGGATCCATGCCGGCGCGATGTCACGGCTTAGGTGACGCAGGATCGTGTCGGACGAATGGATTCCCGCTTTCGCGGGAATGACGGCAAGGGGAGATGATGACGAGAAGGGGAAAGCAATGACGAACACGCGTTCGCTCACGGCTGAGCGAGCCCCCCGTTCCCCCACGGGGCACGAGCCCCTCCCGTTTTCAGCCGTCATCCCCGCGAAGGCGGGGATCCATGCCGGCGCGATGTCACGGCTTAGGTGACGCAGAATCGCGTCGGACAATGGATTCCCGCTTCGTGGGAATGACGAGCAACGAAGGCGACGACGGCTGCTTTCGTTGATCGGTTGTGCACGTCGCGCGCAAACGTAAGCTGGCTCGCCGAGGCGGCCTTCCGCCCCGGCTCGTGCGATCACGCGACCATGCACTCGCAGCAATCACTTCGCTCCATCGCCAATCAGGTTCTGCTGCCAGAACAGCATCGTCGCGGCGGTGAAGTAGTCGACGTTGGCCTTCTTCTTGAAGCCGTGGCCTTCGTCGTCGTACAGCAGGTACCAGACGGGCTGACCGTTGCCGCGCACCGCCTTCACGATCTGCTCGGCTTCGGTGTACGGCACGCGCGGATCGTTCTTGCCCTGGGCGACGAACAGCTTGGAGCGGATGCGGTCGGCATGGTTGAGCGGCGAGATCTCGTCGAACACCTTCGCCATCGCCGGGTCGCGTTCGTCGCCGTACTCGGCGCGGCGCAGGTCGCGGCGATAGCTTTCGGTGTTCTTCAGGAACGTGCCGAAGTGCGAGATGCCGACGATGTCGACGCCGGCCTTGATGCGGTCGCTGTAGTGCATCAGCGAGGCCAGCACCATGTAGCCGCCGTAACTGCCGCCATATACGCCGACACGGTCCGCATCCAGGCCGGGCTGCCTACCGATCCAGTCGAGCAGGGCGCCGATGTCCTTCACCGAATCCTCGCGCTTTTCCGCGTTGTCCAGGCTCAGATACGTCTTGCCGTAACCTTCCGAGCCGCGCACGTTGGGCAGCAGCATCGCCACGCCCAGTTCGTTGGCCAGGAACTGCGCAGTCGGGTTGAACGTCGGTAGAGACTGGCCCTCGGGCCCGCCGTGGATGTTGATCACCACCGGCACCTTGCGGTCGGCCGGCACGTTGGCCGGGCGGTAGTAAAACGCCGGGATCATGCGCGGCTTGCCATCGACGGTGTCGAACGTCGGGAAGTGCACCAGCGTCGGCGCGACGAATTTCGACGGATCCAGCCCGCCGACTTCACTGCGCGTCCAGCGGGCGAGCGCGGCCGACTTCAGGTCGATCACGTACACGTCGCTGGGCGAGGTCGCCGAATTCATCGTCACCGCCAGACGCTTCCCGTCCGGCGAGAAGCCGAGGTTCACCACCAGGCCGATCGGCAGCTCCGGCAGCTTCACAGGCTTGTGCGATGGCAGCGCCAGCACGTGCAGTTTGTAGATGCCGTCCTCGTTGGTCGTGTAGGCCAGGTGCCTGCCGTCATCGCTGATCTCCAGATCGACGACGTCCCATGGAGTGGAGGCGGTCAGCA
The DNA here is from genome assembly GCF_035655815.1 of Lysobacter sp. Classification (NCBI taxonomy): domain Bacteria; kingdom Pseudomonadati; phylum Pseudomonadota; class Gammaproteobacteria; order Lysobacterales; family Lysobacteraceae; genus Lysobacter; species Lysobacter sp. The sequence goes on along the minus strand of NZ_DASRTS010000018.1, from coordinate 69,781 downwards.
CCTCGAACTTCTTCGTCGACGGGTCGTGGTAACGCAGCGTGTGGAATTCCTGCGACCGGCCGTCGATCGGCTCGTTGGAGATGAAATAGACCGAACGTCCATCCGGCGCGAACTTGAAGCCGTTGAACGCGGCCTTGCCGCCATCCACCGGAAACATCGTCAGCTTGCCGCTGTCCACGTCGACGAGCCCCGGATACGACTCCGCCGCGGACACGTACTTCATCACCAGCAACTGCCGGCCATCGGGCGAGAAGTCCATCGCGTTCCATTGCCCGCCCTGCGTGACCAGCACGCGCGGCTGGCGCTGCGCGAAATCCATCACCCAGATGTCGGTGTCCTTGCCGTTGCGCGCGGTGCTGCTCCACGCGAAACGCTTGCCGTCGGGTGAGAACAGCGGTCCCTGGTTGCGTGCCTTGCCGTCGGTCAGCAGCGCCGTGTTGCGCGTAGCCAGGTCGAACCAGTGCAGCTGCCAGAACTCGTTGCCGCCCACGTCCTTGCCGAACACGAAGCCGTCGAGCTTCGACTTCGGCGGCGCGGTCTCCAGTGCGGACAGCGGCTCGGCGTAGAACGTGAGCTGCTCGCGCATCCCCAGCGGCTGGCACACACGGTGCGCCTGCGTGGTCTCGGCGAAACGCGTGCCGACCAGCATGCAGTCGCCCGACCAGCCGGCGAACGTGGCACCGCGCGTGTTCTGGTAGCGGTTCAGCCGCTCCACCAGCGCGGGCGGAATGGCCGGGATGTTCTCGCTGAGGCGGTTGCCGACCTGCTCGCGCGAGACGGCCGGCGCCTGTTGCGCGGCGGCAGGCAGCGAACAGCCCAGGAGCAGGGCGGACAGAAGGATCGTGCGACGCGACATGCGGCTCTCCCGGATGGAAAGCCCGAGCTTAGCCGCGATGCCTTGGCCGCGTCGGGCCGCTGTCGCGAAACCCTACGGCGTCCGGACCGCCGGTTCGCGCCGGACCCGGCGCAGCAGCGCGAAGAAGGCGAAGCGCACGGCGGCGGAGAACGCGGCAAACACCAGCGCAATCACGAACGGCAGCACCGCGCCGAAGGCGACGGTCATGCCGGCGACGAACCCGACCAAGCACTCGGCCCGATACACCGGAGCCAGCACGGCGAACGCGAAAAGCCCGAAGAACAGGCCCTGCGTGAGCGCTTCCGCGCCGAACTTGAAGCCGGTCGCCAGCGCCGTCCCGTACAGGAATGACACGACCAGGCCGGTCCACACGGCCGGCGTGAACCTGCCTAGCCTGCGCACGCGCAGCCCAAGGACGAAGCCGAGCAGGGGCAGGGTCACCAGGCCCAGCCAGTTCGAAACGGCGGGCAGGTCAGCCCGGTTGAGCAGGTGGTGGCGCTGCACGCCGCCGCCGAAATGCTCCAGCGCCAGGTAGACGCCGACGTAGATCAGCGCGAGTAGCGCCAGCAGGAGGGGCATGCGGAACCGGTTGGGCATCGTGCGCATTCGTTGCAGGGAGTGTCGCCACTGTCGCCGGCGGAGGGCACGGCTGCATATGCGGAAAGTGCAGGTGACCTCCGCCTGCGCCCGTCGCCGCGCTGCGACGGCGCCGGTTCAGCGGTTCTGCGCGCGCAGGCTCAGTAGTTCGCGAAGCTCGTGCTTCTCCGCGTCCTCGAGCATCGACATGCGCGACTGCAGCGCTTCGATGCGCTGCTGCAGCGCCTGCGCGTCCAGGCGTGCGATGGCGTCGAGAAACGCGCGCTGGCGTCGTTCCGAATCGTCCAGCACGCGTGCGTCGAGCGGCGTGGCCGCGGTGGTTTCCACTGCGCGGGCGGTGGCCAGCTTGGTGAGCGCGGGCGCCTCGCTGCGATCGGCGAAGTGCTCCAGGATCAGGCCGGTGGAAATGTCTGGCCGCTCGTGGACCAGTTCGATGATCTCCACCAGCAGGCCGATGCCCGGCTGGTCGAGCGATGCGAAATGCAGCGACGACGGCAGCGCCAGCGCGACGCCGGGCTGCTGCAGCAGCATGGTGATGGCGCTGCGGACCAGTGACGGCTTGTTCGCCTGCGCGGGCGGCGCGGAGCGCGCGCGCTGCGCCGGCACGTGCGTTTCAGGCGAGCTGGCGCGTGCGCCCACGCCGGTGAGTTCGGTCAGGCGCTGCTTCATCAGGTCGCCGAAGGCGCCGTCGGGAATCTGCGCGAGCAGCGGCTTGGCGCGTTCGGCCAGGCGGCCCTTGCCTTCCAGCGTATGCAGGTTGACGTCGCTGCTGAGCGAGTCGAAGAAGAACTGCGACAGCGGTGTGGCCTGCTGCAGACGCGCGTCGAATCCGTCGCGTCCCTCATGCCGCACCAGCGAATCCGGGTCCTCGCCGTCAGGCAGGAACAGGAAGAACGCCTGGCGTCCGTCCTTCATGCGCGGCAGCACCGATTCCACCGCCTTCCACGCCGCGCCGCGGCCCGCCCGATCGCCGTCGAAGCAGAAGTACACGTCGGGCGCATTGCGGAACAGCAGTTCGGCGTGGTCCGGCGTGGTCGCGGTGCCCAGCGTGGCCACGGCGGTGTCGATACCGTTCTGGAACAGAGCGATCACGTCCATGTAGCCCTCGACCACGATCAGCCGCGGGATCTTGTTGTGCGCCTGGCGCACCTGCCACAGGCCGTAGAGTTCGCGGCCCTTGTGGAAGAGTTCCGTCTCCGGCGAGTTGAGGTACTTCGGCCCGGCTTCCTTGTCGAGCACGCGCCCGCCGAAGGCGATGGTGCGTCCGCGCCGGTCGTGGATGGGGAACATCACCCGGTCGCGGAACTTGTCGTAGACGTGGCCGCGATCGTTCTTCGAGAACAGGCCGCCGCGTTCGAGCAGCTTCATGCGGCGCGGATCGGTGCCCAGCGCATCGCGCAGTGCATTGAACCCATCGGGTGCGTAACCCAGCGCGAAGCGCGCACGCGTATCGGCATCCACGCCGCGGCTGTCGAAGTACTCCTGCGCGCGCGCGTTGCCGGCCAGCTGCTTCTGGAAGAACTTCGACGCCGCTTCCAGCGCGTTGTACAGGTCCAGGCTGTCGGGGTTGGCGTTGCGCTGGTGCGTGTCGCGCGGCACCTCCATGCCTAGGCGCTTGGCGAGCTCCTCCACCGCATCGAGGAACTCGAGGCGGTCGTAGTTCATGAGGAAGCTCAGCGCCGTGCCGTGCGCTCCGCAGCCGAAGCAGTGATAGAACTGCTTGGTCGGCGAGACGGTGAAGCTGGGCGAGCGCTCGTCGTGGAACGGGCAGCGCGCCGAATATTCCTTGCCCTGTCGCTTCAACGGCACGCGCGTGCCGATCACCTCGACGATGTCGGTGCGCGCGAGCAGGTCGTCGATGAAGGCGTCGGGGATGCGTGCCATTCGAACTAGGATGCCATGTGCCCGGGGATCGGCGTCGCAGGTTTCCTGTCCCCTATGAGGAAGGCTGGGGGAGAGGAGAGCGGGCGACGGACAGGCGTCCGCAAGCCGTGCACACGGACAGCAATCCCCCTGTGTCCCCCTTTTTTCAAAGGGAGAGGAAAAGCAGCGTCAGGCAGGACGTGTAGCGTCAGCTGGTCAGCCGCTTCTTCACCAGCGCCGACACTTGGCCCATGTCGGCCTGGCCGGCGAGCCTGGCCTTGAGCGGGCCCATCAGCTTGCCCATGTCGGCCGGACCGCTGGCGCCGGTCTCGGCGATGGCGGCGTCGATGGCGGTCAGGATCTCGGCCTCGCCCATCTTGGCCGGGATGTAGCGCTCGATCACGACCATCTCGTCGCGCTCGACCTGGGCCAGGTCCTCGCGGCCGGCGCCCTCGTACTGGGACACCGAGTCCTTGCGCTGCTTGACCATCTTGTCCAGCACGGCGACCACGGCGGCATCGTCCAGCTCGATCCGCTCGTCGACTTCCTTCTGCTTGATCGCGGCATTGATCAGGCGGATCACGCCCAGGCTGTGCTTGTCGCCGCCCTTCATGGCGGCCTTCATGTCGTCGGTGAGTCGCTGCTTGAGGCTCATGGTCGTGTGCCGTGAATAGGGAACCGGGAATGGGGACTTGTAGGAGCGGGCGTGGGCTCGGACGTAGGCGGGCTTTGGACCATTCCCGACTCTCCGTTCCGGATTCCCGCTCCGGAAACACAAAAAGCCGGCAGCGCAGGGCGCGGCCGGCTCGTGTGATCGTTCAGCTACGGGTCGCGCGAGGCGCGGGCCCGTCGGGCGCGATCAGTACAGGCGCTGACGCTTGGTCACGTCGCGCGAGGCGCGGCGTGCCTGGCGCTTCACCGCGGCTGCGGCCTTGCGCTTGCGTTCCTGGGTCGGCTTCTCGTAGAACTCGCGCTTGCGGGTCTCGGCCAGGACACCGGCCTTTTCGCAGGTGCGCTTGAAGCGACGCAGAGCAAACTCAAAAGGCTCGTTTTCGCGGACTTTGACGCTGGGCATGTGTAATCTCGTTTCAGGAACCGGCCCGGGCACAGGCCGGGAGAGCCGCGCATTATAGCGACGGGCTGCTTGAAGGTGCAACATAGGGCCTCATCTCAGGGCATGTGCTGGACACAGGTCCTTGAATCCAGACGCTTCCGGCCCTCGCCGCAGCGTCGTCCGCCCCTCGCCAAACGCCCCCAGTGAAAGTCCTCGGCATCGAAACCAGCTGCGACGAAACCGGCGTGGCCGTGTACGACACGGCCACCGGCCTGCGCGCCCATACCGTCTACAGCCAGATCGCGCTGCACGCCGAATATGGCGGCGTGGTGCCCGAGCTGGCCAGCCGCGACCACGTCCGCAAGCTGCTGCCGCTGGTGCGCCAGACCTTGGCCGAGGCCGGGCTGGAGACGTCCGACTTGGACGGCGTGGCCTATACGGCCGGCCCTGGGCTGGTCGGCGCCCTGCTGGTCGGGGCAGGCGTGGCCCGCTCGCTGGCCTGGGCGCTGGACGTGCCGGCCATCGGCGTCCATCACATGGAAGGCCATCTGCTCGCCCCGCTGCTGGAGGACGACCCCGCGCTCGGCCGGCCCGAGCCGCCTTTCGTGGCGCTGCTGGTTTCGGGCGGCCACACCCAGCTGGTGCACGTGGAGGCTATCGGCCGCTACCGCCTGCTCGGCGAAACCCTGGACGACGCGGCCGGCGAGGCTTTCGACAAGACCGCCAAGCTGATGGGGCTGCCGTATCCGGGCGGCCCGCAGCTGGCCGCGCTGGCCGAACAGGGCACGCCCGGCGTGTTCAAGTTCGCCCGGCCGATGACCGACCGTCCCGGCCTGGATTTCAGCTTTTCCGGCCTCAAGACGCAGGTGCTGCTGGCGTGGCAGGACAGCGACCGCAGCGAGCAGGTGCGGGCCGACATCGCGCGCGGCTTCGAGGACGCGGTGGTCGACACCCTGTCCATCAAGTGCGCGCGCGCGCTGGACGCAGCCGGCTGCGACACGCTGGTGGTGGCCGGCGGCGTCGGCGCCAACAAGCGCCTGCGCGCCAGGCTGGACGAGATGACCCGCAAGCGCGGCGGGCGCGTCAGCTTTCCGCGTCCGCAGTTCTGCACCGACAACGGCGCGATGATCGCCTTCGCCGGCGCGTTGCGGCTGGCCGCAGGCCAGCATGGCGACCTGTCCGTGCGCGTGACGCCGCGCTGGGACATGGCGTCACTGGAAGCAGTGGAGAGTGCAGAGCAGTGAGAACAAGAGAAGGCTGGGCGGACTCTGCCTGACCCATCGCGGCGACATTCCATCCTGAATTGCTCGTACTCTTTCCTCACTTCTCTTCACTCTGCGCTGCTCCCATGGACCACGTCTTCATCGAAGGCCTCGAGATCGAGGCGCTGATCGGCATCTACGACTGGGAGCGGCGCATCCGCCAGACGCTGGTGTTCGACATCGAGATGGTCTTCGACAACCGCGTGCCGGCGGCAACCGACGCCATCGAAGACACGCTCAACTACAAGGCAGTGAGCAAGCGCATCGTCGAGTACGTGGGCCAGTCCGGCTTCGGCCTGGTCGAGACACTGGCCGAGCGCGTTGCGGAGATCATCCTGCGCGAGTTCGACGTCTCGCGCGTGCGGCTCAAGCTGAGCAAGCCTGGTGCGGTGCGCGGTGCGCGCGCGGTCGGCGTGCGCATCGAGCGCAGCCGCGAAGACCTGGCCTGACCCGGCGCAGCAAGCGCTTCCTCTTCCTCTCCCTTGCCCGCCGTTCCGGTGGGCGCAGCCGTGAATGGACCCATGTCGAAGGCCTATCTCAGCCTGGGCAGCAACGTCGATGCGATCAGACACCTGCGCATCGCCGTGCAGGCATTGCGTGAACGCTTCGGCGACGTCGTGCTGTCGCCGGTGTACCGCACCCGCGCGGTCGGCTTCGACGGCCCGGATTTCCACAATGCCGCAGCGGTGATCGAAAGCGACCTCGATCCGCACGCGCTCAACGCCTGGCTGCACGCGCTGGAAGACGCGCACGGCCGCGATCGTTCCGGCCCGCGCTACGGCAACCGCACGCTGGACATCGACATCGTGCTGTTCGACGACTGCGTCGTGGAGGGCGCAGGCAATCTGCGCATCCCGCGGCCCGAACTCAGGCACGCCTTCGTCCTGCGGCCGCTCGCGGAGATCGCGCCGGACGTCGTGGTGCCCGGCGACGGGCGCACGCTGGCCCAGCTCTGGGCTGCGCATGCGGAGTTCGGGCAGACGCTGGACTCCGTGAAGCTGTAGGACGGGAAGCGAATCCTCCCCGGCCCTCCTTTTCCAAAGGAGGGAGCACGGCTCGCGGCGACCACTTTCGATGTCCTCGTCACGCTCTCCCTTCGAAAGGCGAACAAAGCCCTTGTCACGCTCTCCCCCTTTGGAAAAGGGGGACACAGGGGGATTCGCATTTCGCGCCGGCCGTCGGGAAATCCGCATCGCCCACTTGCCCGTGCCCATCCCACCGTTGACCATGCCGGCCGGGGGATCGTCTCTTTGGGGAAATCGCGATGATCGAGAAGTTCTCACGCAGTTGGGAGCTGGTGAAGGCGAGTGCGGCGGTGCTGCGCTCCGACAAGGAACTGATGGTGTTTCCGGTGGTGTCGGCCATCGCCGCGCTGGTGGTGCTGGCGACATTCATGGTGCCGATGATCGGCTGGCGTGTGTTCCAGCATGGTTTCGGCGTCTCCGGCGCGGTGTGGATCTTCCTGTTCTATTTCTGCCAGTACACGGTGATCGTCTTCTTCAACTGCGCGCTGGTCGGCGCAGCGATGATCCGTCTGGAAGGCGGGGACCCGACGCTGGCCGACGGTCTCAACGCGGCCAAGGCGCGATTGACGTCGATCCTGGGCTACGCTGCCATCGCCGCGACGGTGGGCGTGCTGCTGCAGGCGATGAAGGACAAGGAGAACAACTTCCTGATCCGCCTGGTCGGCAGCGGCCTGGGCACGGCATGGACGCTGGCGACGTTCCTGGTGGTGCCGGTGCTGGTCCACCAGCAGGTCGGTCCATTCGACGCCCTGCGACGCAGCGCGAACCTGCTGCGCCACACCTGGGGCGAGAACGCGATCGGCAATGTCGGCATCGGCTTTGCCTTCGGGCTGGTGTCGTTCGCACTGATCGCCGTCGGCCTGCTGCTGGCGTGGCTTGCGGCGCAGCTGTCGGTGGCGCTGGGCGTGGCGATCCTGATCGTGTTCGTGATCGCGGTGCTGATGCTGGGCGTGTACCAGTCGGCACTGAGCGGCATCTATTCGGCGGCGCTGTACCGCTACGCGACGGAAGGCGAAGCGCCGCCGCAGTTCCAGGGCCTGCAACTGGAGTCGGCGTTTGCGGCGAGGTGATTGCCCTTGGCTCGTCATCCTCGCGAAGGCGGGGATCCATGGACTTCTCACGCTTGCCTGTTGCGCTTCACAGCGGCGCGATCAGCTTTCCGCTTCTGTCTTTGCGCGTCGTCGCGAAAAGCCGAGGTCTGATTGCCGTTGCTCTTGCTCGCCATCCCCGCGAAGGCGGGGATCCAGGGACTTTTCACGCTTTGCTGGTGCGATTGAACAACGAAAGCCAAGGCTTCCGTCCGTCTAAGCCGGCCGGGTCACTTTTCTTTGCTGACCCAAAGAAAAGTAACCAAAAGAAAGGGTCTTCCCCGACGAAGCAATCCCACGACCGGACACGGAGTCGGTGCCCCGCAAGTCGGCATCCATGCCTCCTTGCTTAGCGCCGCACATCCCTGTGCGGCGCCCTACGGGTCTAGTTATGTGGTTGGCTGGTTAGCAGCGACAGCGATGGCGATAACCGTTTAGGCGAGCACAGCGCACCGGCGACGAACGCCCACCAATCGGATCCCTGCTTTCAAGGCGATGGCCAAGACGGAAGCAAAAAGGTGATCGCGCTGCTGTCAAACACATCAGGCAAGCGTGAAAAGTCCCTGGATTCCCGCCTTCGCGGGAATGACGAGCAAGAGCGAAGTGCAACACCGAAGTGCAACACCGAAGTGCAACACCGAAGTGCAAGAGCGAAGTGCAACACCGAAGTGCAACACCGAAGTGCAACACCGAAGTGCACGCTGGCAGCGGTCACGATGGGGCTCGCAACTGCGCGCGATGCCGCGATGCCTGGAACCCGCCGACGCGGCTTACGCCCCCAGCAACCGCCCCCCGTCCAGATGCAGCACCTGGCCCGTGCTGTAACTCGCGTCCTGCAGCAGCCAACGGACCGCTTCGGCGACTTCCTGCGGCGTGCCGGTGCGGCCCAGCGGCGTGCGCGCGAGCATCGCGTCTTTTGCGGCGGAATCCTTGCCGTCCTGCGGCCACAGGATCGCGCCGGGCGCGACGGCGTTGACGCGTACGTGCGGGGCCAGTTCGAGCGCTAGCGAACGGGTCATCATCAGCAGCGCGGCCTTGGCCATGCAGTAGACGGTGTGTTCGCGCAGGGGACGTTCGGCGTACAGATCGGTGAGGTTGACGATGCCGCCGCGCGTGGCCTGCAGGTGTGGCGCGGCGGCCTGCGCGAGGAAGAACGGTGCGCGCGCACTGCTGTTGAACAGCGCGTCCCATTGCGCGGGTGTCGCCGTGCCGATCGGTGTGGGCGTGAAGCCGGAGGCGTTGTTCACCAGTGCATCGAGCCGGCCGAAATGGCCGACGCACTGCGCGACCAGTTCGGGAATGCGGTCGAAATGATCCAGGTCCGCCTGCAGCAGTCGCGTGCTGCCGGGGCGTGTGCGTTCCAGTTCGGCGGAAAGCGCCTGCGCGTCGTCGTGCGAGCCGCGGTAGTGCAGGGCGATGTCGTAACCGGCCGCATGCAGCGTGCGCGCGATCGCCGCGCCGATGCGGCGTGCCGCGCCGGTGACCAGGGCGACGGGTGCGCGTGCTGGGCTCGACATGACGGGACTCTCCGGGCCGTGACGTATCCTGAGCGCCAGTGTCCCACGCCCCCGCCGCATGTCCACCGACTTTCCCCCGCACCGTCCCGGCGCCGAAGAGCGCCAGCGCGAAGCCCGTACGTTGCCGACGCCCGATGCTGACGCATTGGCCCACAGCGAGCGGCTGCAGGCGCTGATCCGCGAGGAGATCGCGGGCAACGGCGGCGCCATTCCGTTCTCGCGCTTCATGGAGCTGGCGTTGTATGCGCCGGGCTTGGGCTACTACAGCGCAGGCGCCAGCAAGTTCGGCGAGAGCGGCGACTTCGTCACCGCGCCCGAACTCGGTCCGGTCTTCGCCGCCTGCGTGGCCGAAAGCGTCGCGCCTGTGTTGCAGCAGTTGGGCACTGGCGCGCGCTTCCTCGAACTGGGCGGCGGCACGGGCGCGTTCGCCGAGGTCGCGCTGAAGCGGCTGATGGAGCTGGACGCGCTGCCGGACCGCTTCTGCATCCTGGAACCGAGCGCGCAGCTGCGTCATCGCCAGCGCGAGCGCCTGCAGGAACGGCTGGTGCCGCCGCTGTTCGAGCTGGTCGAGTGGCTGGATGCGCCGTTCGCCGACGACTGGGACGGCGTGCTGTTCGCCAACGAGGTGATCGACGCGCTGCCGACGCCGCGCTTCGCCATCGAGGTAGGCGAGGTGTACGAGGAACACGTCGCGGTGGAGGCCGGGGAACTCGTGCGCGTGCTCCGCCCCGCCGATGCGTTCCTGGGCAACGCGGTGCGCCACCTGGAGCGCCAGCTGGGGCGACCGTTCGACAACGGCTACCGCTCCGAGGCGCTGCCGCAGCTTCCGTACTGGGTGCAGGCGGTGGCCGGCGGCATGCGCAACGGCGCCATGCTGTTCGTCGATTACGGCTATCCGCGCGGCGAGTACTACCTGCCCGAGCGCAGCGACGGCACGCTCCGCGCGTTCTATCGCCATCGCATGCACGGCGAACCGCTGCTGTGGCCGGGCCTGCAGGACCTGACGGCGTCGGTGGACTTCACCGCGCTGGCCGAGGCCGGCGTCGCGGCGGGCTTCGATTTCGCCGGCTACTGCTCGCAGGCCAGCTTCCTGCTGGGCAATGGGCTGGCCGGCGTGCTGGAGCGGATCGAGCGCATCGCCGACGAAGGCGAGCGCCTCAAGCGCACCACCGAGGTAAAGCGGCTCACGCTGCCGTCGGAAATGGGCGAACGCTTCCAGGTGATGGGCTTCGAGAAGGGCGTGGAGTTCGGCACGGCGTTCATGGCCGGCGACCTGAGTTTCCGCCTGTGAGTGCGGCATCAGTGCGTCCGCTGTTGCGCGATTTCCGCCGGCCGTGGCTGTGGCTGGCGATCTGGCTGGCGATGCTGGGTGCGGTCGCCGCGACCTCGCTGATGTCGGCCGACGACCTGCCGCCGGCCCCGTTCGACGGCTTCGACAAGGTCGAGCACTTCCTCGCCTACCTGCTGCTCAGCGGTTACGCGGTGATGCTGTTCGCGGGAAGGCGTGCGCAGGCGCTGGCCGCGGCCGGCGTGATCGCGTTGGGGGTCGGACTGGAGTTCGCGCAGGGTGCGCTGACGGCCTCGCGGCAGGCCGATTCCGCCGATGCCCTGGCCAATGCGCTGGGCGCGGCCGTCGGTCTGATGCTGGCCCCGACCCCGGTCGGCCGGGCGCTGCTGTGGCTGGATCGCCGGGTTCCGTGAGACTGATTGGCGAAAAGTTCGCCATGAAACCAAATTTGGCAAAGACTTGGTAGGTATTGCGTAAAGGTTAAAGCTTGGTTAAAGCTCAGGGCTGGGCTCGACAGGGGGAGTCCGCCCACCCTGCGCAAGGAAACCGCCATGCTTGCCGTGACCCGCAACCGACTTACCCAGGCCGTCGTCGCCGCCCTCATCACCACCGCCTCGCTGCCCGTCCTCGCCCAGGACACTACGCCGCAGGAGCCGACCACCCAGACGCCCGAGGCGACGACCTCGGCCCGGCAGCAGCCGGTCGAACTCGACAAGCTGGTCGTCACCGGCACCCGCGTGCAGGGCCGCTCACCGACCGAATCACTTTCGCCGGTGGACGTCTTCAGCCCGGCCGAGCTGGAGAAGCAGGCCTCGGCGGACTTCACCGACCAGCTGGCCACCGTGGCGCCCTCGTTCAACACGCAGCGCTTCCCGATCGCCGACGGCACCGCCTTCATCCGCCCGGCCAACCTGCGCAACCTGCCGCCCGACCAGACGCTGGTGCTGATCAACGGTAAGCGCCGCCACCGCTCGGCGCTGGTGAACCTGCAGGTCGAACCGTTCGGCACGGTGAACCAGGGTTCGCAGGCGGTGGACTACAGCCTGATTCCGTCCGCCGCGATCTCGCGCGTGGAAGTGCTGCGCGACGGTTCGTCCGCGCAGTACGGCTCGGACGCCATCGCCGGCGTGATCAACGTGCTGCTGGCCGACAACGCCGAGGGCGTGCGCGTGGACAGCCAGTACGGCTCGACCTACGCGGGCGACGGCGACAAGTGGCGCACCTCGCTCAATTTCGGCCTGCCGCTGGGCGATGGCGGCTTCTTCAACATGACGGCCGAGTACTTCGACAGCGAGTTCACCTCGCGCGGCATCCCGCAGGCCGTCGCGGCCGAGGTCGGCGCGTTCCGCGGGCGCGACCAGGTGCCGTTCGACGGCCTGGGCCAGCGCTGGGGTGATCCGGACGGCAAGGGCCTGCGTTCGTTCTTCAACGCCGAATACCCGATCAACGACAGCGTTAGCCTGTACGGCTTCGGCAGCTACGCGGACCTGGAATACGACTCGAGCTTCTTCTATCGCGCACCGGTCGGCGTGCCCGGCGTCACGCCGCGCAACACGCTGCTGGTGGACAGCGACGGCGACGGCCTGCCGGACCCGGTCGATCAGGCCATCATCGACGACATCAACGCGCGCGGGCTCAACCCGAACGATTTCGTTACCGCCGATCCGACCAGCCCGTCCGGGTTCGTCGCGCTCAATCCGATTTACGTGCTGTTCCCCGGCGGCTATGCGCCGTCGCTCGGCGCGGACGTGGAGGACTACGAGGGCGTGTTCGGCGTGAAGGGTGAGACCGGCGCCGGCCTGCGCTGGGATTTCAGCGTGCGCCAGGGCCAGAACGAGATGGTCTACACCATGACCAGCTCGATCAATCCGAGCCTGGGCCGCACCAGTCCCACCACGTTCCAGCCCGGCCACCTGACCCAGCTGGAGCGCGGCGCCAACCTCGACTTCGCGTATCCGTGGCAGAACGACGTGTTCGCCTCGCCGGTCAACATCGCCTTCGGTGGCGAGTGGCGCGAGGAAACCTACAAGATCGGCACCGGCGACCCGGCCTCGTACGCCGCTGGTCCCACCGGTCCGCTGTTCGGCATCGGTTCGGATGGTTTCCAGGGCGACGCGCCGGAAGCGGCGGGCAACTTCACCCAGTACAGCCGCGCGGCCTACCTGGACGTCGAAGCCGACCTGGTCGAACGCTTCACCGTCGGCCTTGCCGGCCGCTACGAGGACTCGTCCGAGTTCGACAGCACGTTCGACTGGAAGGTGTCCTCGCGCTTCGAGTTCACCGACGCCTTCGCCGTGCGCGCCACCGTCAACACCGGCTTCCGCACGCCCACGCCCGGCCAGATCAACACGCTGGACGTGACCACCACCGCCGACGCGAGCGGCGCGCTGGTGCCGCTGGGCACGTTCCCGGTCAACAGCGCCGCCGCGATCGCGCTGGGTGCGCAGCCGCTGGATGCGGAGGAATCCTTCGCCTACTCGGCCGGCTTCGTCTACGCGCCCAACGATGTCTTCAGCCTCACGCTCGACTACTACAACATTGAGGTCGAGGACCGCATCGCGCTGCAGACCATCAACATCACCCCGGGCTCGCCCGAGCAGCAGGCACTGATCGACGCCGGCGTGCCAGGCGCGGAACTGCTGGGCCAGGTGTCGTACTTCGTCAACGGCTTCGACAGCACCGTGCAGGGCGTGGACCTGGTCGCCACGTATCGCTCCGACTTCGGCAGCGCCGGCACCGGCGTGTTCGACCTGCGCCACAGCTACAACAAGCAGGAAGTCGACCGCGTCGCCACGGTGCCGGGCACGGGCGCGCCGGTGATCGATGCCGAGCGCGTGGCCGACCTGGAAAACCAGCTGCCCAACAACCGCAGCGTGCTGACCTTCGACTGGCAGTCGCCGTGGAATTTCGACGTGACCGCGCGTGCCAACTACTACGACAGCTGGGAGGACTTCACCTTCGGCGAGCAGGCGGAGTTCAGCTCGGAGTGGCTGTTCGACCTGTCCGTGACGTTCGACTTCCTCGACGACATGGCGCACGTCACCGTCGGCGGCAACAACATCTTCGACAACTACCCGGACCGCGAGACCAACAGCACGCTCAACTTCCTCGGCGTGAAGTATCCGGTGTCCTCGCCGTTCGGCTTCAACGGCGGCGAGTGGTACGTGCGGGTGACCTACCAGTTCTGACCCGTGTTTCCGTCGGTCGGGCGGTTCTGCCGCCCGGCCCGACGGATCGGTCCACCACTGCGATGGCGCTCACGTTTGCGCCAGACGCCCGGCTGACCGGCCGACGGGATGTCGACATCCTGTGACGGACGCACCGGTTCCCGCTCCGCCGCTCGGTTAACGTGCGCGCCTCGCCGAAGACGGCGACCACATCAAGCCAGACGGGACCGGTTCGACCGGTTCCGGGTGGCGCACGGAACCCACAGGGGGGAGAAACGCCGGGCGACGGGGAGGTCGCCCGGCGTTGCTTTTTTGGGGTTGGGTTCGCGGTTGCGCAATGTGGAGTGTGCCGGAGCAGGAACGTGGGGCCGGGCGACCTGCGGAGTTGCGCCTCCTGCTTGCTCTTCGACGCTATGGCTGCGGTCTGTCGTTCCGACACGCTCGCTTTGCCTCTTGCTCATCATCCCGGCGAAAGCCGGGATCCATGTGCTGTTGCTATTGCTTTTGGTCGTCAGCCTTTGCTCTTGCTCGTCATCCCCGCGAAGGCGGGGATCCATGGACTTTTCACGCCTTACAGGACGCGGGCCGTCGTGGAGCCGTTGCTGTTGCTCGTCATCCCGGCGAAAGCCGGGATCCATTTCGCTGTGCCTTGCTCGTCATCCCCGCGCAGGCGGGGATCCATGGACTTTTCACGCTTTACCGGTCGCATGTGAGAAGCGGAAGAGCCAAAGCTTCCGTCCGTCTAAAGCCGGCCGGGTCACTTTTCTTTGCTGACCCAAAGTCCGACTGGATTCCCTTCGGTCAAACGTAACCAAAAGAAAGGGTCTTCCCCGACACAGCAATCCCACGACCGGCGAGGGAGTCGGGGCCCCCGAAAGTCGGACGTGCCTTTGGCACGTGGCCCGCGCTTGCGGCGCGGGCGTTCGGAGGATGCGCGAGCCAGTGGCTCGCAAGCACGCATCGCCCTCACTCCCTGCCTCCTTGCTTAGCGCCGCACATCCCTGTGCGACGCCCTCCGGGTCTAGCGATGTGGTTGGCTGTTCACAGCAACAGCAACAGCAACCGGGGAATCGCACCGGCAAAGCGTGAAAAGTCCCTGGATCCCCGCCTTCGCGGGGGTGACGAGCAAGAGCAAATGGATCCCGGCTTTCGGCGGGATGACGAGCAAAAACGGGAAGCGAGCGGGTCAGAGCGATCGCTGTCGAAGCGTCGAAGACAAAGCAAGGGCATGCCTGCGAAAGACGCATGGGTCGACATGTCTGCCGAGCGCCCGGAACCGGCCGAACAGTCCAGCCGAGAACAGCCTACGGCCTCTTCCCCGTCGCCTGCGCGATCGCCTGTATGCGCGCGCGCTTCATCGCCTCGCCCACGTCGGGGCCGCTGAGCCCGCGTGCGACCTCGTCCGCGCGGACCGTCATCGCCGCAGCCAGCGCGTCCTGCAGCGCGCGGCCCTGTGGATACGGAACATCCTGCAATCCCGCGCGGCCGCGCTTGTCGGCTTCGCAGACGATCGCCATCTGCGCGATGCGCGCGGGCTTGCGGAAACCATCGCAGCGGGCGAGCAGTTCGTACACGGTGCGTGCGCGCAATTCGTCGAAGCGGTGCACGTTGAGGTGCTCGCGACACACGGCTTCGGCCAGTTGGCGGTATTCCGTCGGTACCTTCAACCGGTCGCACAGCCTGCGCAGCGGCGCGACGCCGGCCTGCTCGTGGCCCAGATGCTTGGGCAGCACGTGTTCCGGCGTGAGCGCCTTGCCCAGGTCGTGCGTGAGCGCGGCGAAGCCGATCAGGTCGTCGCCCGGCGCGAGCTGCGCGGCCATGTCGCAGACCAGTTCGATGTGCACGCCGGTGTCGACTTCCGGGTGGTACTCCGCGCGCTGCGGCACGCCGTAGAGCGCCTCCACCTCGGGCAGCACCGCGTCCAGTGCGTCCGCTTCGTGCAACGTGCGGATGAAGGCCGACGGCGTGCGGCATGCGAGTGCGCGGCGCAGTTCCTGCCAGACGCGTTCGGCGGTGAGCTCGGACAGCTCGCCCGACGCGGCCATCTCGCGCATCAGCGCCATGGTTTCCGGCGCCACGGTGAAACCCAGGTCGGCGAAGCGCGCCATGAAACGGGCGGCCCGCAGCACGCGCAGCGGATCCTCGGCGAACGCGGGGCCCACGTGGCGCAGCACGCGCGCCTCGATGTCGCGCGCGCCGCCATATGGATCGATGAGGTGGCCGTGCTCGTCCTGCGCGATCGCGTTGATGGTGAAGTCGCGTCGCTGCAGGTCTTCTTCCAGCGTCACCGACGGATCGGCGTCGACCACGAAGCCGCGGTAGCCGCGTCCGCTCTTCCGCTCGGTGCGAGCCAGTGCGTGTTCCTCGCCGGTGTGCGGATCCAGGAACACCGGGAAGTCGCGGCCGACGGCCTTGAAGCCGGCCGCTTCCATCGACGCCTGCGTTTCGCCCACCACGACCCAGTCGCGATCACCGGGCGGCAGGCCCAGCAACCGGTCGCGCACGGCGCCGCCGACTAGATAGCGCTTCATTTCAGCGCGGTGCGTGCTGCGCCAGTAGCGCCAGGATGTCCTGCGCGCCGCTGTCGCGCCCCAGCGAGCGCGCGATCGGCGCCGGCTGCCCGGACACCCACACGCGCAGTTCCGATTCCAGGTCGAAGTGGCCCGCGGTTTCGAGTGAGAACATCACGATGCTGCGATAGGGCACGCTCACGTATTCGACCTTGCTGCCGGTCACGCCCTGCTTGTTCACCAGGATCATGCGCCGGTCGGTGAACACGATCAGGTCGCGGATCAGGCCGAACGCGCGCTGCAGCGTCTCGCCGGGCGCGAGCAGCGGCGCGAAATCGGCGGTGAGGTTGTCGAGCGACTTCTCGCTGGCGTGGCCGAGCAGGGTGTCGAGCAGGCCCATGGCCGCCTCCGGGTGGGGTAGGGATGTGATCTTAAACGCGGCGCAGTGGTGGGCCGGTGTTGCCACACTGTCGCCGCTCCCGTCACCCATGCCGGACCAGGCGATCCCGCCTCAGCAACCCGCCAGGATCTCCGCCACCTTCGGTTCCACCGGCGTCGGCGTGACGCCGATGCGGCGCAGGCCGTCATCGAAGCTCACAGAGTCCAGTTGCAGCGAGCGCCAGTTGTCGCGGCTGATCGGCTTGCCGGGCAGCCATTCGCCCACGCCGGCCTGCAGCTTGCCGAGCGCGGGCGGCAGGCCCAGCACCATTCGATGCCGGCCGCGCGCGCGGGCCGACAGGCGCACGATCTCGCGCAGCGTCATCACGTCCGGTCCGACGAGGTCGTAGGTTTCGCGGAGGCTTCGCGGCTCGTCCAGCGCGCGGGCGAAGGCTTCCACTACGTCGCCCACCCACACCGGCTGGAACTTCGCTTCGGCGCGACCGATGGGCAGCACCGGCGCGTATCGAAGCAATCCGTCGAAACGGCAGAACAGGCCATCGCCCGGGCCTGCAATCACCGACGGACGGAACAACGTCCAGTCCAGGCCGCTGCTGCGCACGTGCTGTTCGGCGCGTCCGCGCGATTGCAGATAGTGGCTTTCGCCACGGCCGGCATTCAGCGCGCTCATCTGCAGCAGCCGGCGCACGCCCATGCGCGTCATCGCCTGGATCAGCGCGTCGGTGATGCCGACGAACACCTGCTCGAAGCCGTCGCCGCGGTCGCCCTTCTCGTTGAGGATGCCGACCAGGTTCACCACCGCGTCCGCATCGTCGAGCACGGCCGCCAGGAAGTCCGCATCGCTCACGTCGCCTTCGATCAGGCTTGCGCCTTGCGGACGCAACGGACGCTTGGCCGGATCGAGCCCGCGACTGAGCACGGTCACACGATTGCCACCCTGCAGCAGGCGCGCGACCAGATGCCGGCCTACGAAGCCGGTGCCGCCGAGGACCACTACATGCCGCTGTGCCATGCGCGGCAGTGTAGGCGAGCGGCGCGGTTCAGCGCTGTGATCGCGGACGGGATTGCGCGGCGGGCGGCACGGATGCGGGGTCGGTCGTCGGCGCAGCCGCCGGCGTCGGGCAGGCGAAGCGCTTGCGTGGTGCGTCCGTGCGGCCGCGCACGCGTTCGCTCAGGGTGAGTGCGTCGCCATACAGACGCCAGTCGTACAGCACGCTGAAGGCCAGCACGCGTGCCACGTAGTCGCGGGTTTCCTTGTAGCTGATGGTCTCGATCCAGAAGTCCGGATCCATGCCCGGTCGCTGCGACTGCCAGCGCGCCAGCGGCGTCGGACCGGCGTTGTAGCCGGCGATGACCTGGTACGGCTGGCCGCCGTACTTGTCCATCAGCTGCCGCAGGTAGGCGGTGCCCAGGATGATGTTGGTGTCCGGGTCGAACAGGCTTTCCGCGCCGCCCCACGGCAGGCCCAGGCGCGCGGCGACGCTGGCGCCCGTGGTTGGCAGCACCTGCATCAGGCCCATCGCGTTGGCGCTGGAGCGCGCGCGCGGCTGGAACACGCTTTCGGCGCGGATCTCGGCGGCCACCCATGCCGGGTCGAGCCGGTTGTTGCCGGCCTCGCGGCGGATCGTCGCCTCGTGGTGCAGCGGAAAACGCAGGCCGTACAGCCGCGATTCGTCAGGGTTGCGGCCCAGCGCGAACACCGCGCGGTCGAACCAGCCGTTGCCCTGCGCGACTTCCACCGCGATGCGGCGCTGCTCGTCGTTGTAACGCGACAGGGCGTCGTCCCACTCGTGCGTGGCCCACCCGATACGGTCGATCTGGAACAGGCCCATCGCGCGCACCATGGCGTCGTCGCGCGCGATCGCCTGTTGCGCGGCCGTCGACGTCACCGGCAACCAGGGGCACAGCGCATACGGCTGGTCGAGGCGATCCGCGGCGAGGAAGCCATGGAACTCCGGCTTCTTCGCGGCCTCGCCGTAAAGGCGCTGCGCGTCGCTGCGGCTTCCGGCCAGTTCGTTGAGGCGCGCTTCGAAGTAGGTCCAGCGCGAGTCGCCGCGCTGCTTGGCGCCCATCTTGCGGATGGCCGCGAGCGCGGCGTTCCAGTCCGAACGCGACAGCGCCTCACGCACGCGCCATTCGTGCAGGCGTTCGTCGTAGGAGGCCTCGGGCACGGCATTGAGCCGGCGCGCGGATTCGGGTTCGTACGAGGCCACCGTCCACAGCGCGATCTGGTACAGCGCGCGGCCGCGCTGGGCCTCGCTCAGGCCCAGCGCCTGCGCGTAGCGCGGCAGGATCGCCTCGGCGCCTGCCGGCGACGACTTGCCGTACTTCGCCAGGCCATGCGAGGCGATCTCGCGGCTGCGTTCGGTCTTCGGCCAGTTGAACGCGCGCTCGTGCGGTGTGTCGAGGAAGGCGGCGTAGTCCTGCGCCAGCGCCAGCTGATCGGCGGGCAGGCCGCGCGCGGCGGCGCGCATCACGCCCGGTTGCCACTTGGCGGCCGCCAGCTCGATGCGCTCCCAGCGCAGCTCGGGCGGCAGTCCGCCCTGCGCGGCCAGCGCCGCGATCGGTGCATCGCATTCGTCGGGAAGCGAATCGCCGGTACGCCAGATCGCCTGCGCGTCGCGCGTCCACTGCGCATCCGCGCGGCCTAGCTGCTGGCGCGCGTTCAACTCATGGCAGCGCAGGGTGACGTTCTTGATCTGCGGATCCCATGCGGCCAGCACCGACGGCCAGTCCTGGCGACGGCCGGATGCGGCGATCCATGCATCGCGGAACGTGGTGCCCGCGGCCTGGCCACGATGGCGCGACAGGTACGACTGCGCGCGATCGGGCGCCAGCGTGTCGATGTTGCGCCGCAGGTTGGCGTACTCGATCCAGGCATACAGCGGATGCTGCGCGAGATCGCGATATTGCGTGGCGTCGAAGCGGCCCGCCTCGGCATCCTCGATGGCCGCGCGCACGCGCGGCAGTTTCGGATCGGCCAGCGGCTTGGGCAGGGGCGGAATGACGACCGCAGGCGCGGCCGCGGTGGTCTGTGCGCAGGCAGTCGTGGCGACGGCAACGCTGCACGCAGCGAGTACGATGATGAATGGGCGGGGGACCATTGCCGGGACTATAGCCCAGCATCGTGAAGCGACCGTCGCCGCAAGGCGTGCCGCGGTCAGGCGGCGTTGCGCATCGCGCTTGGCGCGGCCACGCTGCGCAGGTTCGCGTCGTCCATCGCATTTGCATCAGGAGATTCCATGGCCGTTGCGCTGCTCGTCTTTCTTGCCCTGGGTGCGGTGGCCGGCGTGCTCGCGGGGCTGCTCGGCGTCGGCGGCGGCCTGGTGCTGGTTGCGGCGCTCGCGTGGCTGCTGCCCACGCTGGGCGTACCGCAGGAAGCGGCGATGCACGCGGCGCTGGCCAGTTCGCTGGCGAGCATCGTGCTGACCGCAGCCGCCTCGGCGCGCGCACACGCCTCGCGCGGCAGCGTGCTGTGGCCGACGGTGGCGTGGATGGTGCCGGGGCTGCTCATCGGCGGCTGGCTTGGAAGCGGGCTTGCCGTGCGCATCGACGACGACGTGTTGCGCTGGATCGTCGCCGGCTACTGCTTCATCGCCGCGGCGCAACTCACGTTCGGCGGCTCGCGCAGCGCCGTCGGCGACATCGTGCCCGCGCCGAAAGGCGTGCCGATGGCCGCGGCGGGCCTTGGCATCGGTGCGGTGTCCGCGGTGGTCGGCATTGGCGGCGGCAGCATGACCGTGCCGTTGCTCGTATGGCGCGGCGTCGCGCCGGTACGCGCGGTGGGCACGTCGTCCGCATGCGGTGTCGCCATCGGCATCGCCAGTGCGGTGGGCTATGCATTGCACGCGCCCGCCGGCGCATTGCCGCAATACGGCATCGGCTACGTCTATCTGCCCGCGGCGATCGGCGTCGCCGCCGCGTCGGTGCTGGCCGCGCCCTACGGCATGCGCCTGGCCCATCGCCTGCACGGCGACACGCTCAAGCGCGTATTCGCCGCCTTCCTCGCGCTGGTCGGAACCAGCCTGGTGCTGGGCGGCTGAGTGTCACGCATCCGCTTCAGCGGATGTCGATGCGCAGGGTGTATTTAGCGACCTGGTTGCGCCGTGCCTGCGCGCGCGGCTGATAGACCTCGATCCGGTAGTTGCCCGTTGCCGGCAGCTTGCCGGTGAAGCTCTGCCCGTCGGACTCGAGCGACAGCGATTCCTGTACGTCCGGCGCGAACAGATTGAAGTACGCGTTGGTCGTGCCGGACAGCTTGAGGCTGATGGTCTGGCCGGCTTTCGCGGCCAGCATGTACGCGACCGTGTCGTAACCCTGCACGCTCCCGCTGACCGTAGTGCCGGTGGCGCCATGGGCGAACTTCACCGGAACCGTCGTGATCTTGTCCGCAGCGAACGCGGGAGCTGACAGCAGCGCGATGAGCAACAGTGCGGCGAGCTTTCGCATGTGCGCGTCCCGGCAGTGATGGAGCCAAGTATCCATGGGGAGCCCGAGGCGCCGTGAAGGCAGTCGGCCCATACGCATGAAGCTCGATTCGTACGTTCTCACGGTCGCCAGCTATGCCGAAAGTGGTGCTGACTCTTTGCCGCTTGTGGCGGCTTTACGGATTGTTTACAACTTTGGGACGCCGTAGCCGGGGGGTGCGGCGCGAAGCGCTGTCCGCCACTTTTCGACTTTTAAGGGAGAGAGAGTGATGAAAGCCTTGCGCCATCAGACCCTGAGCAGAGCCATCCAGCTGTCGTTGTTGCTTTCGCTTCCGGGCCTTGCCGCCGCCCAAGAGGCAGCGGCGCCAGCCCAACAGCAGTCGCCGACCACGCTGGATACCGTGACCGTCACCGGTAGCCGCATCAAGCAGACCAACGCCGTCACCGCGCAACCGGTGTTCGTGCTCGATCGCAGCAAGATCGAGGCGACGGGCTTGCAGAGTGTGGGCGAGCTGCTGCAACAACTGACCGCCAGCGGCAAGGCGCTCAACGCCAAGTTCAACTCGTCCGGCAACTTCGGCTATCCGCCCGACGGCGGCGGCATCGGCGCAGGTTCGGCACAGGTCGACCTGCGCAACCTGGGATCGCAGCGCACGCTGGTGCTGGTCGACGGCGTCCGCTGGGTCAACGAATCCTCGGCTTCGGGCGTGAGCGGCAGCGCCGACCTCAACACCATTCCGCTGGCCATCATCGAACGTGTCGAAGTGCTGGAAGACGGCGCTTCGGCCATTTACGGCTCCGACGCCATCGCGGGCGTGGTCAACATCATCACGCGCAAGAGCTTCGACGGCGGTGAAGCGCACGTCTACTACGGCGAATACGAGGACGGTGGCGAAACCACAGAGGCCAGCATGACCCTCGGTGGCAGCGGCGAGCGCTGGTCGGCGGTGTTCACCGCCAGCTACTTCGAGCAGGAAGAGATCAGCTCGGCCGTGTGGGAGCAGTCGGCTTACCCGACGCCCGGCACCGGCGTGCTGGCCGGCAGTTCGGGCATTCCGCAGGGTCGCTTCACGTTCTGCGATCCTTCACGTCCGACCGATGGAGTGGGCGGCTGCGATGCCGACGGCAACAACTGGTACGACATCACGCTCAACGAGGGAACCACCACGCCGGTGTTCGATCCGGAGAGCCTCAGCGGCGGCACATTTCACCCGTTCGGAAACGCCGACCGCTTCAACTTCGCGCCGTACAACCTGTTGCTGACCCCGCAGAAGCGCAAGTCGATCTTCACCAACCTGTCGTACGACATCACCGAAAACACCCGGCTGCACATCAAGGGCCTCTACAACAACCGCACCTCGACCAATCAGGCGGCACCGGAACCGATCTTCGTCGGCCCGTTCGCGGGGACCGGCGGCATTGCCGACACCATCAGCATCAGTGCGGCCAATCCGTACAACCCGTTCGGCATCGACCTCAACGCCGACAGCAACCTGGGCTTCGTCACCCGCCGTCCGGTCGAAGTCGGCCCGCGCATCTTCAACCAGGACGTCGACACGCTGTACTTCAACATCGGCCTGGACGGTGTGTTCAACATCGGCGATCGCGGGTTCGGTTGGGACTTCAACTACGCGCATTCCGAGAACAAGGCCACGCAGGAATTCCTCAACGGCTACAACGTCGCCAAGTTGAAGCTGGCATTGGGAGATCCGGCGATCTGCGCGCTGGTGCCGGGTTGCGTACCGCTGGACCTGTTCGGCGGTCAGGGCCGACCGATGACGCAGGAGATGATCGACTACATCCGCACGCGCCAGATCGACTCCAGCAAGCAGGTGCTGGATCTGTTCTCGGCCAATGTCACCGGCGACATGTTCGATATCGGCGACCGCACGGCCGGCTTCGCGGCAGGCGTGGAGCATCGTCGCTATCGTGGCGACTTCAACCCCGATCCGCTGCGCCAGAGCGGCGAGTCGCAGGATTCCTTCGCCGCGCCGGTGTCCGCCTCCTACGACGTTGACGAGGTGTACGCCGAGTTCAACTTCCCGCTGGCGAGCACGCTGGAACTGTCTGCAGCGATCCGCTACTCGGACTACTCGACCTTCGGCGGCCACACCACCGGCAAGGCGGGTTTCCGCTGGCAGCCCATCGAGGACATCGTGGTTCGCGGTACCTACTCGCAGGGCTTCCGCGCACCGAATCTCGGCGAGCTCTACGGCCTGACCCAGTTCGGCGCGACGCTCGCCGACCCTTGCAGTTCATCGGACGGTGCGGGCCCCGCGCCCGAATACGCCGCGGGCTGCGCCGCGCAGGGAGTGCCGGTCAGCTTCGAACAGGCCAACACGCAGATCACCACGTTCACTGGCGGCAATCCGGACCTGGATCCCGAAGAGTCCGACAGCTACACCCTGGGCATCGTGTTCAGCCCGTCGTGGAGTGAGAACGTCGACTGGTCAAGCAAGATGGACTTCGAGGTCACCTACTACAACCACGAGATCGAAGACGCGATCCAGGCACGCGACATCCAGGAACTGCTCAACGCGTGCCTCCGCGCGGGCGGTACCGACCCGACGCTGTGCTCGCCCTTCAGCCGCGGCGCGGGCAGCAACCTCAATCCGCCGAACAACTTCCTGGACAACCTCGGCCACATCAAGACCGACGGTGCCGACTTCAAGGTCAACTGGTTGGGGCCGGAGTGGGGCTGGGGCCACATGACGGCATCGCTGCAGTCGACCTGGGTCAACGACTACGAGGCGGTCGATATCGACGGCATCGTGTCGCAGCGCGCGGTCGGCATCGAAGTGGACGACAGTGCGATCCCAGAATGGCAGACCAACGTGCAGGTCGGCTGGGGCAGGAACGATCTCAGCGCGAACTGGACGATCCGCTACATCAGCTCGGTCGAAGAGGATTGCACCAACATCGACTTCGATGGCTTCATCCCTGGCTGCGAAAACCCCGAGCGGATCAATACGCTGGGTTCGGTGACCTACCACGACGTGCAGTTTGCCTGGGCCAATGCCTTCACCGAAGGGCTCAGGCTGAGCGTGGGCGTGAACAACCTGTTCGGCAAGGAGCCGCCGGTCTGCATCACCTGCTCGCTCAACGGGTACGACGCGGGAACCTACGACCTGCCGGGTTCGTTCTGGTACGTCAGCGCGGATTACCGCTTCTGATGCCGTAAGGGTGATTGGTTAGAGGCGTGAGATGGACGGCCGGTGACTGCACCGGCCGTTCTCACTCGACACGCTGCCGGCTTTGCTTACGCCCTGCTCAAGCGGCCGGAACCTGTCTTCATCGCCTGATCTGTTCGTTGGCTCTGAATTCGCCATCACTGGCACGCCAGCGCGCGCGTCCAGCGTCTCTTCAGGCTCACCCGATGCCGGTGAGGAGCGGCGGCAAATAGTCATAGGCATCCTCCACGGACCAGCCGGAAGAGCGCCATGCACGGGCGCTGTCCAACAGGGCAGAGCGATTACGACGTGTGGACGATTTCGCCGGCGCGAAACGCCTGCTCAGCGCAACGCACTCTCCGGCACGTCCAGGTCGATCGACAGCGCCAGGTGATCCGAGGCGGCGGCCGGGCGCGCTCGCGCGTTCGAGACCTGCAGGCCGTCGCTGACCAGGATGTGGTCGATCGCGCGCTGCGGGCGCCAGCTGGGGAACGTGGGCACGTCGCCCAGCGGTGGCTGCAGGCGCGTGTTGCGGAACAGCGCCCGCATCTCGGGACGGTCGATGGGGCAGTTGAAATCGCCCATCAGCACGGCGTTGGGATGGTCCTGCAGGAGTTCGGCAATGAAGGCCAGCTGCGCGGCGCGTGAGGTCGCGCCGAGCGACAGGTGCGCGACCGCCACCAGCAGGCCCGAGGTGCCGTCGCCGTAGCGCGCCAGCAGCACGCCGCGCCCGGCGATGCGGCCGGGCAGGGCGTGGTCGATGACCTCACGCGGCTCCAGCCGGCTCAGCAGGCCGTTGGCGCTGGAGGCCACGCCGCCGACGCGGCGGTTGGGCTGGTGGCTCCAGTAGTCGAAGCCGGCGCGCTGGGCCAGGTAGTGCGTCTGGTTGGTGAAACCCGAGCGCAGGCTGCCCGGATCGCTCTCGTTGAGGCCGACGATGTCGTGTTCGCCGGCCAGTTGGGCGATCGCATCCAGGCTGGTCCGCTTGCCCGCCGGCAGCACGTGCGACCAGCTGCGCGCGACGTAGTCGTGGTAGCCGCGCGTGCTGGATCCCGCCTGGATGTTGGCGCTGAGCAGGCGGAGCCGACGGGTATCCATCCGGTTCTGGATCGTGCTCCCGGGATCGCCGCCCGATCAGCCGCCCGCCGGGGCCGGCGTCGCGCCCGCCGCCTTGGCGCGCTCGGCGGCGACCAGGTGGTCGGTGATGCGCAGCATGTCCTCGAAGCTCTTGCCGTTCACCTTGTACTTGCCGGCCACCACGATCGCCGGCGTGGAATCCACGCCGCTGCGCGCGATGAACTGCGTGGCGCGCTTCATCTTGGCGTCGATGGCGAAGCTCGACATCGTGCTGGCGAACTGCTTGGCGTCGACCCCGTGCTGGCCGTAGAAGGCGGCGATCTGGTCGTTGGTCGGCAGCGGCTGCACCGGCATCGTGCGGTCGACGTGGATCGCGTTGAACATCGCCTGGTGGGTCTTGTCGAGTACGCCCATCGACTGCGCGGTGTAGAACGCCTTGGCGTACGGCACCCAGTAGCCGCCGAACGGCGCGGCCAGTGCGACGAACTTCACGTCGGCCGGCTGCTTGGCCTTCCACGCCTCGACCAGCGGCTCGAAGTGCGCGCAGTGCGGGCAGGTGTAGCCGAAGATCTCGACCACTTCGATCTTGCCGTTGGCCGGCTCATAGGTCTGGCCGCCGGCGATCTCGACGAAGTCGGTGCCGGGCACGGGCGCCGGACCCTGCGGAGGCGTGGCGGCAGCGGCCGGAGCGGGCGCGGCGGCAGGTGCCTGTTCGGCTGGCGCCGTCGGGGCGGTCGTTGCCGGAGCGGCACGAGCCGGGGTGGTCGCGGCCGGAGCCGGCGTCGCGGTTTCGGCCGGCGCCGGAGCCTGCTTCGAGCAGGCGGAGAGGGCCAGCAGGCCGGTCAGGACCACGGCGAGATGAGGCAGACGTACGGTCATGGAGGCGTCTCTTGAAGAGGAAAAACGGTCCCGGCGCAGGCGCCGTGGAGGTGAGCACAACGATCGCGCAAGCATACCGGCCGGGTCCTGTACGCGGCGAGGCCGCGCTCACGGCCCGACGCGATACGGGCGCGGATCAGCGCTTGCCGCCCTTTTCCCGCGCGATCAGCGCGTCGGCGATGCGCAGCACGTCGTCGAAGCCACGGCCACCGATGATGCGGTACTTGCCGTTGACGACGAGTGTCGGCGTACCCTCCACGCCGCTGCGCCCGATGAACGCCCGCGCGTTGTCCATGCGGGCCTGCACCTTCGGGCCGTCGAAAGTCTGCGTGAAGCGGGCCGGATCGACGCCGTATCCGGCATAGAAGGTAGCCAGTTCGCCCACCGAGGGGTTGTTGCGCGGCAGCGTGCCGGTCTCGTGCACGGCCTTGAACACCGCATCGTGGGTGCGGGCGACCGCGCCCAGTTCCTGCGCCGTGTAGAAGGCCTTGGCGTAGGGAATCCAGTAGCCGCCGAACGGTGCGGCCAGCGGCACGAAGTTGACGTCCTTGCGCCCGGCGCTCCACGCGGACACCTGCGGCTGGAAATGTGCGCAGTGCGGGCAGGTGTAGCCGAACACTTCGACCACTTCGACCTTGCCTTTCACCGGCGGCGCGAACGGCTTGCCATCGGCGATGACGACGTAGTCGACACCTTCCTGCAGCGGCTGGCTGGCAGGCGCGTCGGCGGCCAGGGCCGCAACGGGAAGAAGCAGGAGCAGGGACAGCAGCAGGCGGCGGGTCATCGTGGCAGGACTCTCGGCAATGCTCGCGGTGGATGGGGAATCCGGTGACTGGAGTCCGGCGGCGGGATCACGCTTCCGGCACCCCTCAAAACAAAACGCCGGTCGTGGAGTCCACGACCGGCGCCAAACCAACAACCAGGGAGTACGGCCTCGGACCGTGCCCGCCTGTGAAAGTTCACGAACCGCTGGCAGGCGCCGCCGGCTCCTGTTGGGCCGGGGCCGGCATGGCGGCCGGAGCCGCGGCGGGGGCTGGAGCGGGCGCCGGTGCCGGGGCATTGGCCGCGGCCAGGTCGTCCTTGCTCGGGTGCAGGCCCTGCAGGTAGCTGGACACCGAGCCGATTTCCTCGTCGGTCAGCTGCTTGGCGATGCTGGCCATCACGTTGAACAGGTGCGGGTCGCGCTGGATGGTGGTGCCGGCGCGGTATTCCTCGAGGCGACGCTGGGTGTAGGCCGCCTGCTGGCCGGCGATGTGCGGGTAGGCCGGGCCGGGGTTCCCGGCGCCGTCCGGGCCATGGCACGCCATGCACGCCGGGATGCCGCGCGATGCGTCGCCGTTGCGGAACAGCTGCTGGCCGACCTCGAAGAACTTTTTGCCGGCGTTCGGGCCGGTGGCGATCAGGGTGTCGTCGGCGACGCCCGCGCCCGCCTTCTGCGTGGCGAAGTAGGCGCCGATGTCGCGTGCGTCCTGCGCGGTCAGCGCATCGGCGAACGGCTTCATCACCGCGGCCATGCCGGTGTTGCGCTCGCCGGTCTTGAACAGCGCGATCTGGTGCGCGATGTAGCGCTCGCTCTGGCCGGCCAGGCGCGGGTACTGCGGATCGGTCGGATTGCCGTCCAGGCCATGGCACGCGGCGCAGGTGCCGGCCTTGGTGGCGCCCGCCTTGGCGTCGCCCCACACGACCTTCTCCGGTGCGGTGTTCAGCGGCGCCGTCTGGACCGGCGCGTTGTCCGGGACCGGATTGACGGTGGTCTGGGCGTAGGCGACGGCAGCGGCCGCCAGTGCGGCAAGGCCGACAATGCCGAGGACGCGGGCTTGGCTCATGTAGCTGGGCTCCGAAACACAGATGAGGCGTGCCGCGCAGCGGACGCCGGAACCGCGGAATTATCGTCGGCGCTCCGGGGGCGGTCAACGCGCGCGCCGTGCCGGAGCGGGCCGCAAACGCGGCACATGCCCGTATTTGCGCGTCGCGGCCGACCGTTGGACGCGCCGTGCGATCCTATCGGCATGGCCAATCCCTTCGTCCGCGCCCGCTATCTGCTGTCGGCGCACAATCCCAAGCAGCTGCCGCCCGAGGGCGGCGCCGAGGTGGCCTTCGCCGGCCGCTCCAACGCCGGCAAGTCCAGCGCGCTCAACGCGTTGTGCCAGCAGAACGCACTGGCGCGGGTGTCCAAGACGCCCGGCCGGACCCAGCAGCTGGTCTATTTCGACATGACTCCGCCGGAGACCCAGCCGCCGCGCTACCTGGTGGACCTGCCCGGCTACGGCTACGCCAAGGTGCCGCAGGACCTGCAGGCGCACTGGCAGGCGTTCATCGAGCGCTATTTCCAGACGCGCGAGTCGCTCAAGGGCCTGGTGGTGGTGATGGACATCCGCCATCCGCTCAAGGATTACGACCGGCAGATGCTCGGCTACGCGGTGCAGCGCGGGTTGCCCGCACATGCGCTGCTGACCAAGGCCGACAAGCTGGGCCGCGGACAGCAGACGCAGCAGTTGCAGGCGGTGCGCAGGGAGCTGTTCAGCGCCTTCGGCGACACGGTGAGCGTGCAGACGTTCTCGGCGGAGTCGAAGCAGGGAGTGGAGGAGGCGAGGGGCGTGGTGGCGGGGTGGCTGGGGTTGTAAGGGGGTTGGGTTCGTCACTAGGCGTCAGCGTGCGCCCGGTTTCACGCGCGTTGCTCGACGCTCGCTCTTGCTCGTGATCTTGGCAAAGGCGGCATCCGTCTTGCCGTTGCCCTTGCTCGTCATCCCCGCGAAGGCGGGGTCCATGACCTTCACGCTTATCTGACGTGCAGCAGCGCGATCACCTTTCCGTTTTGCCTTTGCCGTCGTCGCGCAAAGGCCGGGATCCGATTGCCGTTGCTCTTGGCTCGTCATCCCCGCGAAGGCGGGGATCCATGGACTTTTCACGCTTTACCGTTGCCCTCTCAGGAGCAACGGCTAAAGCTTCCGTCCGTCTAAAGCCGGCCGGGTCACTTTTCTTTGCTGACCCAAAGTCCGACTGGATTCCCTTCGGTCAAACGTAACCCAAAGAAAGGGTCTTTCCCGACACAGCAATCCTGCGACCGGTGAAGGAGTCGGCGCCCCGCAAGTCGGTGCGGCCTACGGCCGCAGGCCCGCGCTTGCGGCGCGGGCGTTCGGACGATGCGCGAGCCAGTGGCTCGCAAGCACGCATCGCCTTCACTCCGTGTCTCCTTGCTTAGCGCCGCACATCCATGTGCGGTGCCCTCCGCGTCCAGCGATGTGCTGGGCTGTTCAACAGCAACAGCAACAGCAACAGCAAGTGCAGCTGCAACCGCAACGTTGCGCGCCAGCACCGGCGACGGGAGCGCATCCGCACATTGCTCGTCATCCCCGCGAAACGGGGATCCAGTGACTTCCATGGCGCATCCTCCGGGCTTCACGACAGCGAGCCCGCGGCACACGTCGATGCGGAAGAAATTCGGGCCACACAGCGCGGCTACGTCGCAGTCAGCGTCAACACACAACCCACAAGCAAAACCCCGCCGGATCGCTCCGGCGGGGTGCAAGGGCCGTTTTGGGAGGTCGGCTTAGAACTTGTAGTTCAGGCCGACCAGGTAGGTGCGGCCCCACTCGATGTATTCCAGCGGGCGGTCCTTCGTGCCGGCGTAGGTCTGGTACGGCGAGTTGGTCAGGTTGCTGGCTTCGAACAGCAGCGTCAGGCCGGCCAGGCTGCTGGTTTCGCCGAAGGTGTAGCTGACCTGTGCGTCCAGCTGGTCCTCGCCCACGACGTAACGAAGCGTGCGGTTGCCGTCGAAGTTGCCGATCTCGCCGATGAAGTCCGAGCGCTTGCGCTGGCTCACGCGGGCTTCGAAACCGGCGCGCTCGTAGTACGCGGTGAGGTTGTACACCTCGTCCGACAGGCCCGGCAGACTGATCGGGTCCGTGCCTACGCTGCTGGCGCTTTCCGGGTCCAGGATCTCGATGTCGCTGTCGGTGAAGCTGGCGCTGGCGACGATGCCGAAACCTTCCAGCGGCGCCCACAGCATGTCCAGGGGAACCGATGCGCTCAGCTCGATGCCCTGCAGCTTGCCGCCCTGCCCGTTGTACGGCGCGGTGAAGTTGCCGATGGTCTGCGTCGGCGGCTCGCCCGGCGCCGGCACGTAATCGGCGACGAAGGCAGAGAAGTCGTAGTTGTCGTTCGTCTGCGTGTAGATGTAGCTGCGCAGGTCCTTGTAGAAGTACGCGGCCGCCACATAGGCCTTGTTGCCGAAATACTTCTCGTAGGAGATGTCGAACGCGTTGGCGCGCCAGGGATCGAGCTCCGGATTGCCGCCGGAAGCGCCAGGACGACCGGTGCTGGTGTCGACACCGAACTCCAGCGATGCACGCAGCTGGTCAACGCGCGGACGCGCGACCTGACGCGCCAGCGCCAGACGCAGGGTCTGGTCGTGCGGGAACAGGAACGCGAGGTTCAGGCTGGGCAGGTAGTCGGTGTAGGTCGCGCCGTTCTCGTATGGCTGCACTTCGCTGCCGGCCGGTTGCGTGCCGTCCCAGTAGTTCGCGCGCGAGGACTGATCCGTGTGCTGGATCTGGATGCCGACATTGCCGCGCACACCGACCGAGCCCCACTCGGTATCGATGTTGGCTTTCACGTAACCGGTGGAAAGCTTCTCGTCGACCGTCCAGGCCTTCGGGATCAGGTACGAGAGGTTGTCGACCGGTTCAAACGTCATGTAGCGCGCGATCGCTTCGGGCACGTTCCATGCCGGGATGAAGCCCACGCCCGCGAAGTTCAGGTTGACCAGACCGTACTGCAGGTCACGCGCGATCGGCGTGTCGCCCTGCGGACCGAGATTGATGTTGCCTTCCGGCTGCGTCTTCTGCTTCTCGCGATCTGCGTAGTTCAAACCCACGTCGATGTCCGAGATCCAGCTCAACGCCTGCGGTGCGGGGATCGAAGCGGCCAGCGTGTAGGTCTTCAGCTCGTCCTCGACGCGCGGCACCTTGCCGTAGCCGGAGCCGTAGATCGTGTTGGTCAGGTACAGCTGCTGCGGATCGGAGTAATCCAGCTCCGGCACCAGCCGCGAGAAGTCCTTGCTGTTGTAGCCCAGGTGGATGTTGTCCAGCTGGGGACGCGGGATCATCTGCGTGTTGTTTTCCAGCAGCAGCTCCTCGCGCTCCGCGCGCGACCAGCCGATGTCCGCCTTCATGCGCACTGCGCCCACGTTGAAATCGTTCGCCCAGCCGGCCGCGTCGATCTTGTCCTCGCGATGGCGGTACATGCCGCGCACCAGCGGGTAAACGTTCGTCACGGTGCCGCCGGTGAAGGTGCCGTTGCCGTTGATCTGCGGGTTGACCGTCAGCACGTCGGGATCGTCGACACCGTTGTAGCCGCTCAGGTTCACCTCGAACTGGTTGGCGGTGTCTTCCTGCTCGGCCTTGGTGTGGAACAGGTCCAGCGTGCTGGTCCAGTCGTTGGACGGGCGGTACTGCAATGTGGCCATCACCGCATCGCGTTCGATGTCGCCGGTACGGCGCAGTGCCTTGATGCCGTCGGAGAAGTACGTGCCGGTCGGCACGCCGTTGCGCACGCGATCGGTGGTGTTGGTCGCGCTCCACGGCTCGTACAGGCCGACCTGGTTTTCCTGGATCGGCAGCTCGGTATGCGAGAAGCCGATCGACAGGCCGATGGTGCGGTCGGCGAACTGGCCGATGTAGCTGGCGTTGATGCGGTTGCCGTCGTCATCGGCGTTGGCCGCATCGCCCAGCGAGTTGCGCTGCAGGCGACCGCTTACCGCCACCACCGGCTCGCTGTAGTCCAGCGGGCGCACGGTGCGCATGTCGATGGTGCCCGACAGGCCCTGGCCGACCAGGCCGGCGTCGGGGGTCTTGTACACGGTCACGCCGCTCATCAGTTCGGCGGGATACTGGTCGAACTCGACGCTGCGGTTGTCGCCGGTGCTCACCATTTCGCGGCCGTTGAGCAGCGTGGTGGCGAAGTCGGGCGAGAGGCCGCGCACGCTGATCACCTGCGCACGGCCGCCTACGCGCTGCGCGGACAGGCCCGGCAGGCGCGCGATGGATTCGGCGATGCTCACGTCGGGCAGCTTGCCGATGTCCTCGGCCGACACCGCTTCGACGATGGAGGTCGATTCGCGCTTGGTTTCGATCGAGGTCTCGATACCGGCGCGGATGCCGGTGACGACGACCGAATCGAGCGTCTTGGTTTCGTCGGGCAACGACGGCTCCGATTCCGGCGCCTGCGTGGCCACCTGTGCCTGTACGCCGGTCGCCATCAGCATCGTCGCCGATGCCAGGGCCACGCTCAGCAGGTTGCGCTTGAGTTGCAACATCTCCCCTCCCACTCTCTCGGTTTTGTGACGGCCCGCATCGCCTGGCTCTGTGGCCGGTCGCATGCGCGGATCCGCGTGCGGACAAGGGGTCCGCAACGTAGGGCGATGGTAGAGGCCGATCCGCCTGCACAAATCGCTCTGCATACGTATTCATGGCTGCGGCGCGCGCTGCAGAACGACTGCAACCGTTTGCGGGCGTGAAAACGCGGTCGCGTTCGTGAACGGGTGGGCGGCCCACGCTGGTGCATCGTAGGAGCCAGCTTGCTGGCGACCGGGTGCCGACACATTGGTCGCCAGCAAGCTGGCTCCTACGCGAGGGACTTTTCAGCGACCGAGCAGGAACCGCAGCGGCACGTCCACCCGGTCGTGCCAGGCCCGTTCGTTGTGCTCGGCGCCCGGGAATTCGCGACTGACGAAGTCGCGGCCACGACGCCAGCCGGCGCGCTCCAGAACCTCGTCCATGCGTTTCTGGTAAGGCGGGTACGACGCGTCGAGCGTCGCGGTGCCGTGATCGAAGTAGAAGCGATGCGTGCGGCGATCCGGCAGGTGCGAGGCGAGGTAGTCGATGACGGCGCCATCGTTCGCGGGCCAGTGCGTGGACACGCAACCGGCGCCGCCGAACACCTGCGGATACTCCGACATCGCATACGCGGAGATCAGCCCGCCCATGCTGGCGCCCATCACGAACGTGTCCGCGCGGCCCGGGCGCGTGCGGTAGGCCGCATCGATGGCCGGCTTCAGTTCTTCCACCACGAAGCGCAGGTATTCGTCCGAGAGCAGCTGCGAGCGTGCCTGCACCGGTACCGCCTTCGCTGGCATGTACTCACGCCCGCGCAGCGGCGTGTTGGAGATGGCGACGACGATGGCCTCGCGCACCTTGCCCTCGCCGATCAGGCGCGTCATCGCGCCGTCAACGTCCCAGTCGATGCCCGTGTAGGAGAGTGCGGGATCGAACAGGTTCTGGCCGTCGTGCATGTACAGCACGGGATAGCGGCGCTGCGGATGTTCCGCGTAGCCAGGCGGCAGCCATACGTCCACGTTGCGCGCAGGCACATGCGCCGATGGCACGTCCTGGTAGCTTTCGACGCGGCCCGTCGCCTGCAGCGCTGGCGCGTGCACGGCATAGGCCCACTGCAGGAACTGCGGCAGCATCTGCGCCCAGCTCGCCTGTTCGTGGCGCCCGCCCGGCAGCACGTACAGCGCGACGTCCGCGCGCGTGGCGCGCCTGGCATGGTCGGCGTTGATGCTGTAGTTGGACTGTCGAAGACCTTTTAGTGCGTACGGCTTGCCGGTGTTCCAGCCGTCGATGAGGTCCCGGGTGTCGTCGATGGCGTCGTTGACGCCGTCGCCGTCGCGATCGTCCGTCTCCTCGTCGGTGCCCACCGCGAAGAACCAGCGCGCACCGTTGCGTGGCTCGCTGCGGTCGATCATCCGCTGCGCCAGGCGCGTGCGCTGCACGGCGTCCGCGTCGCCGTGCTCGCCCGAAAGCCAGAACGACGGCGAGAACGCACCGGCGCGACCGAACACCTCCGGATACTGCCAGCCCAGGTTGAACGCGTTCAGACCGCCCAGCGACCAGCCAAGGATCGCCCGTGCATCTGGCGTGGTGCGCGTGCGGTAGCGCGCATCGATCGCCGGCACCAGCGTATGCGCCACCCATTCGGAGTACGCGTGCGCATGCGTTCCGACCGGGCCGTACTTCGTCTGTGCGATCAGGCTCCTGCCGGCCTTTCGATCCGACAGGCCGTACGCGCCCATGCGGTCGCGTGGCATGTCGATGGCCACGACGATCGGCGCCCGAATCGCGCCTTCCCCGATTAGCCGTTGCAACGTCGTCTGCAGGCCGACCGCATCGCGGTCCTGGCCATCGTTGAGGTACAGCACCGGATGGCGGCGTTGCGAAGCCGCGTAGTCCGGTGGCAGGTAGACGGTGGCGCGCAGGCCTTCGGGAGCGAACGACGTCGGCTCCAGCGCCAGCGATTGCACCTGCACCTCGCCCTGCACGCGTTCCGGTACCAGCGGTTCGACCGCAGCGACCGGCCATGTCGCGATCAACAGGAGCGACGTCGAAGCGACCCGCAAGACCTCACCGATCGAGCGCCTGCGTCGGTGCCCCGCGCGTTCATCGGATCGACCTCGTACTGCGCGGGAGATCACCGGCTTGCGCTCAATCGATGTGCGCGTAGAACACGCCGCGTGGCGGCAGTTGCAGCACGCCATCGATCACTTCGCCGCCGAGCAGGCCGTGATCGGCCAGCACACGTGCGCTACCCAGATGCGCCGGCAGCGGCCAGCGCACCGCTTCGCCGGACAGGTTGAACACCGCCAGCAGCGCCTCGTCCGTATCGCGGCGCGTGAAGGCCAGCACCGGCTCGGGTGCGTCGAGGAAAGCGATGTCGCCGAGCACCAGCGCCGGGTGATCCTTGCGCCAGCGCAGCAGGTGGCGCACGCCGTTCAGCACCGAATCGGGCTGCGCGTCCTGGATCGCCACGCTGCGCTGCAGGTGTGCATCCGCGACCGGCAGCCAAGGCGCCGCGGCGCTGAAACCGGCCTGCGCATCGCCGTTCCACGGCAGCGGCGTGCGGCAACCGTCGCGTCCCTTGAAGTTGGGCCAGAAGGCGATGCCGTACGGATCCTGGAGCGCCTCGAATGGCACGTCCGCTTCCGGCAGGCCGAGTTCCTCGCCCTGGTACAGGCACACCGAACCGCGCAGCGAGCACACCAGCGCCACGAGCTGACGCGCCAACGTATCGCACAGCGGCGCGCCGGGATTCCAGCGCGTCACCGCGCGCTGCACGTCGTGGTTGGAAATGGCCCAGCACGGCCAGCCGTCGCGCATCTTCGCTTCCAGCGCCTCGACGGTGCCGCGGATGTACGCGGCGCTGAAATCGTCGGTCAGCAGCTCGAAGCTGTAGCCCATGTGCAGGCGTTGATCGTTGACGTACTCGGCCATGGTTGCCAGCGAGTCCTCCGAGGAGATCTCGCCCAACGTGGTCGCGTCCGGATAGCGGTCCAGCAGCGCGCGCAGTTCTTCCAGGAATGCCAGGTTTTCCGGCTGCGTGTTGTTGTACCAGTGGTACTGGAACGCGTACGGGTTGTCCGGGCTAAAGCCGCGGCCGGTGCGCAGTGCTTCCGGCTTGGGCGGGTTGTCGCGCAGTTGCGCGTCGTGGAAGCAGAAGTTGATCGCGTCCAGGCGCAGGCCGTCCACCCCGCGATCCAGCCAGAACCTCACGTTGTCCAGCGTCGCCTCGCGCACGGCCGGATTGTGGAAGTTCAGGTCAGGTTGCGAGGACAGGAAGTTGTGCAGGAAATACTGGCGGCGGCGCGGTTCCCAGCGCCAGGCCACGCCGCCGAACAACGACAGCCAGTTGTTGGGCGGCGTGCCGTCGGGTTTTGCGTCGGCCCACACGTACCAGTCGGCCTTCGGATTGTCCGCGCTCTCGCGGCTCTCCTTGAACCAGGCGTGCTCGATGGAAGTGTGGCTGAGCACCTGGTCGATCATCACGCGGATGCCGAGCGAATGCGCCTTGGCCAGCAGCCGGTCGAAATCGTCCAGCGTGCCGAACAGCGGGTCCACGTCGCGGTAGTCGGCGATGTCGTAGCCGAAATCCGCCATCGGCGACTTGAAGAACGGCGAGATCCAGATCGCGTCCACGCCCAGGCTGGCGATGTAGTCCAGCCGCGCGATGATGCCGGGCAGGTCGCCGACGCCGTCTCCATTGGTATCCAGGAAGCTGCGCGGATAGATCTGATAGATCACCGCGCCGCGCCACCAACGTGCCTTCGTCATCCCCGTCCCGCGTCCTGTTCAAGTCGAAATGAAAGGCGTGCCGCATGACCCGCCCGGGCGCCACTATTCCACGGCGCGCCGCGCGCGGCATTGCTGTCGCCCGACGGCGGGCGATGAATACGTATGCAGGCACGCGTGCGCCACGGCGTCGCGACTACCATGGCCGCATCCTGCCAACGGAGAACCCAGTGCGAGTGCGATCCGTCGCGCCCGGCCAGCGCAAGCTTCACCGACCTGCCGCGCTGGCGACACTGCTCGCTGGCTGCATGCCGCTCTCCGTTGCCGCTCAAGACGATGCTGCATGGCAGCACGAGATCGTTCTGGGCGACCGGCACGCGCAGGTATCGCGCACCGCCGATGGATTCAGCCTGCGCGACGATGGCGGCAGGATGCATTCGATCACTTCCGGCCGCATGCGCAGCGACACCGCCAGCGCGATTTTCGACGGCCTGTTCGCGCTGGCGCAGGACGAGCTGGAGAAGGCGAAGGTCGAGTCCATCACCGACAACGCGTTCCGCAACGGCCAGCCCATTCCCTGTCCGTGTTTCGAGACCGGCGAGAAGTGGCGTTACGTGTGGACGCGCGACCTGTCGTTCGCAGCCGATCTGGCATTGGCGAGGTTGGAGCCGCAGCGCACGCGCGATTCGCTGCGCTTCAAGCTCTCGCCCGCACGTGCCGGTGGCGTAGACGGACTGTTCGTGGCGCAGGACACCGGATCCGGTGGCAGCTGGCCGATCAGCAGCGACCGCGTGGTGTGGTTCCTCGCCGCGGAGCACCTGGTCGACGCGTCGGCCACCGAGCCAGACGCACGCCGCTTCCGCGACGAGGTGTGGCAGGTGCTGACCGCGACGCTCGCGCAGGATCGCCGGTACGTGTTCGACGATGCGGTGGGGCTCTATCGCGGCGAG
Source organism: Lysobacter sp. (assembly GCF_035655815.1). NCBI lineage: Bacteria > Pseudomonadati > Pseudomonadota > Gammaproteobacteria > Lysobacterales > Lysobacteraceae > Lysobacter > Lysobacter sp. The sequence goes on along the minus strand of NZ_DASRTS010000018.1, from coordinate 32,588 downwards.
ACGTCGTTCCTGGACTGGCGCGAGCAGACGTATCCGCGCTGGACGGCCAACGACGTGGCCTTTCTCGCGCAGTCCTACGCGCTGTCTACCAACGTCCTGCACTACCGCGCGCTGCGCCTGGGCGAACGCATGGCGCGCGAGCGCAACGATGCACGTGCGAATGCGTACGCGGCGCAGGCCGACGCGCTGGCCGTCGCCATCGAGCGCCGCTTCTGGCGCGAGGATCGCGGCCTGTACATGAGCTACATCGGCACGGCCGCGCACGCCGTGCCGTTCGAAGCCTATGACCTGCTCGGCCTGTCGCTGCTGGTGGACAGCGGCATCGTGCCCGTGGATCGTGCGCGTCGCGCGCTGGTGAACTATCCGTGGCTCGACACCGGCAGTCCGGTGATCTGGCCGCAGCAGCCGGGTATCGCCATCTACCACAACCGCGCCATCTGGCCGTTCGTCAGCGCGTACTCGTTGCGCGCCGCGCGCAGGCTGGACGACGCGGAGCGCATCCCGCACGAGATCCGCTCGCTGATGCGAGGCGCGGCCCTGGCCGGTTCGAACATGGAGAACTTCGAACTCGTCACGCAGGCCGTGCACGTCGACGAAGGTCCACTGAGCGGCCCGGTGGTCAACTCGCCACGCCAGCTGTGGTCGGTGGCGGGCTACCTGGGCATGGTGATCGAGGGCGTCTTCGGCGTGGAGTCGGACGGCAGTGTCGCGCCGAAGATTCCGGTGTCGCTGGTGGCCATGTTGTTCGCAGACCGCGAGAGCATCCGCCTGGAGTTGCCGAAGCGGACCATCGTCCTGCATCGCCCAAAGCGCATGGAAGGCGATTTGTTGATCGCCGGCACGACGCGCAACGAGGGCGACGCCACGCACGTGCACCTCGTCCCAGCGCCTTTGACGCCACGGCTGCAGCGCGGTGGTCTCGACGCGGCCGCCTTCGCGCCGGAGTCGCCGGAAGCGCCCGCACTCCAGAGTGACAGCCAAAGCTGGCGCATCACGATTCCCGCGCATCACCGCCTCTACGTCGACGGCAAGCTGCACACGGAGGCGACGGCCAGGCCATCCACCATGATCCTGCCGCGCCGCGACGCACGGCAGTGCGCCAGCCTCACGCGTGTCGAGCGGGGAATCGAGTCGCTGCACAGCCCGGCACGTTGCGTCGGCAATGAGGTCACGGTTGAGGGTGCATGGCCACGTGCGTGGCGTGTGCCGGCAAGTGGCCGCTATTCGCTGAGCGTCGATTTCACCAATACGCACGGCCCCATCAATACCGGCATCACCGCGGCAGTGAAGACGCTGGTCGTGCAGTGCGATGGCGTGCCGGAGCAGGGCGGCACGCTGGTCATGCCGCATGGCGCGGGCGTGCAGCGGTCTAGCCGCGTCGTGATCGAAGCCAGGGCCGGCGGCGAATGCCGCGTATCGCTGCGCGATGGGTTCAACATGTCGTACCTGAGCCACTTCGCGCTCTACACCGGCGGCAAGGGCGGCGTCGACGGGCCGTTGAACCAGGCCGAGATCGCCACGCTCCGCATCGTGCCCGTCGCGCCGTGACCGTCTGGGGAGAACGCCACGCATGACCACCAAACCGCAGCTGACGTTCTGGCAGATCTGGAACATGTGCTTCGGCTTCCTCGGCATCCAGTTCGGCTTCGCACTGCAGAACGCCAACGTCAGCCGCATCTTCCAGACGCTGGGCGCGGAAGTGGACGACGTCGCCGGGCTGTGGATCGCCGCACCGCTGACCGGCCTGCTGGTGCAGCCGATCGTCGGCCATCTGTCGGACCGCACCTGGACGCGAATGGGCCGCCGCCGCCCGTACTTCCTGGCCGGCGCCGTCCTCGCGACGCTCGCGCTGCTGGTGATGCCCAACTCGCCAGCGCTGTGGATCGCGGCGGGCACGCTGTGGGTGCTGGACGCGTCCATCAACATCTCGATGGAGCCGTTCCGCGCCTTCGTCGGCGATCAGTTGCCACCGAGGCAGCGCCCGACCGGCTATGCGATGCAGAGCTTCTTCATCGGCGTGGGCGCGGTGGTCGCCAGCCTGCTGCCCTGGCTGCTGGCGAAGTTCGGCGTGGCCAACACCGCGCCCGACGGCGTCGTGCCGGACACGGTGCGCTACGCGTTCTACTTCGGCGGCGCGGTGCTGTTCCTTGCCATCGGGTGGACGGTGCTGCGCACGCGCGAGTATCCGCCGGACGTGCTCGAGTCCTTCGACGACGCCCGCCCACAGGAAGCGCGCGAGGACAGCATCGCGGGCCCGTCGTCGCGTGCAGGCCTGGGCTGGCTGGTCGTCGGCATCGCGGGTGCGGCGGCCATCGCCTGGTCCGGTTGGGACCGCATGCTGTACGTGCTGGCCGGCATGCTGATCGCCTACGGCGCGCTGCTGCAGCTGGCGCGCTTCCTGTTGCCGCAGCGCATGCTGGCGTCCATCGTGCACGACCTGCAGAACATGCCCGGCACGATGCGGCGGCTGGCGGTGGTGCAGTTCTTCTCGTGGTTCGCGCTGTTCGCGATGTGGATCTACACCACCTCGGCGGTGACGGCCGTGCACTTCGGCAGCAGCGACACGTCGTCTTCCGCTTACAACGAAGGGGCCAACTGGGTCGGCGTGCTGTTCGCGGCCTATAACGGCTTCGCCGCGCTGGCGGCCATCTGCATCCCGTGGATGGTGCGCCGCTTCGGACTTCGCGTGAGCCATCTGGTCAACGTGGTGCTCGGCGGCGTGGGCCTGCTGTCGTTCCTGTGGATCCGCGACCCGCAGTGGTTGCTGCTGTCGATGGTGGGCGTGGGTTTCGCGTGGGCGTCGATCCTCTCGCTGCCCTACGCGCTGCTGTCCGACAGCGTGCCTGCCGCCAAGATGGGCGTGTACATGGGCATCTTCAACTTCTTCATCGTCATCCCGCAGCTGGTCGCGGCCAGCCTGCTCGGATTCCTGCTCAAGCACTTCTTCGGCGGCGCGCCGATCCATGCACTGGCCATCGGCGGCATCAGCCTGATTTTCGCCGGCCTGTGCGTGCTGCGCGTGCGCGAGCCGCAGGTGCATGCCACGGCCGTCGCTGCCGGACACTGATCGGAGACTTCATGCGCAAGCTCGTCGTTCTGCCATTGCTGCTTGCCTGCCACGCCGCCTACGCCCAGGACTATTACGGCACGCTGGAGCCGTTCGCGAAGGAGGCGGTGTACTTCGTCGTCACCGACCGCTTCGTCAATGGCGATCCGTCCAACGACCAGCGTGACCAGGGCGGCAACGATCCGGCCAGACGCACGTTCGACCGGCCCACGCCCGGCAGCGAGGCGGGCGACAACATCGGCTACCTCGGCGGCGACTTCAAGGGCATCGTCGATCACCTCGACTACATCCGCGGCATGGGCTTCACCGCGCTGTGGATCACGCCCATCGTCGACAACCCGGACGAAGCTTTCACCGGCGGCAAGCCCGCGCAGAAGGGCGGCTTCCTCACCGACGGCGGCAAGACCGGCTATCACGGCTACTGGGGCGTGAACTTCTATCAGGTCGACGAACACCTGCCGAGCCCGGGCCTGGACTTCGCCGGCCTGGCCGATGCGGTGCACGCCAAGGACATGAAGCTGGTGCTCGACATCGTCGGCAACCACGGTTCGCCGTCGTATTCGATGCCGGCGCCGCAGCCCAAGTACGGCCAGCTGTTCGACCGCGACGGCAAACTCGTCGCCGACCACCAGAACCTGCCGCCGGAGAAGCTGGACCCGCGCAACAACCCGCTGCACCGCTTCTACAACACCAGACCGGGACTGGCGGAACTGTCCGATCTCAACGAGAACAACCCGGCGGTCATGGACTACCTGGCGGGCGCGTATTCGCAGTGGATCGAGCAGGGCGCCGACGCGTTCCGCATCGACACCATCGGCTGGCTGCCGCATCCGTTCTGGCATGAGCTGGTCGCACGCCTGCGCAAGCAGAAGCCGGGCATGTTCATGTTCGGCGAAGCCTTCGAGTACGACCCGAAGAAGATCGCCGAACACACGTGGAAGAAGAATGCCGGCGTCAGCGTGCTCGACTTCCCGCTCAAGGAAGGCCTGTCGAAGGTGTTCGGCCACGAGCAGGCGGGATTCGAGACGCTGGCCGATCGCCTGTACCTGCGCAGCGGTCCGTATGCCAATCCGTACGAACTGACCACGTTCTACGACAACCACGACATGGCGCGCCTGGATGCCACCGACGAAGGCTTCATCGACGCACACAACTGGCTGTTCACCGCGCGTGGCATTCCGGTCATCTACTACGGGTCTGAAGTCGGCTTCATGCGCGGCCGCCCGGAACACGATGGAAACCGCAACTACTTCGGTGCCGAACGCATCGCGGCCGCCGCGGATCACCCCATCCAGCGCAACCTGTCGCGCATCGCCCACGTGCGCGCCGCATCGCCCGCGCTGCAGCGCGGGTTGCAGGTGAATCTGGAACTGCAGGGCGACCACGCCGTGTTCTATCGCGTGTACCAGCACGACGGCGAGGCACAGACCGCACTGGTGCTGCTGAACAAGGGCAATGAACCCTCGAACTTCGAAGTCCGCAAGCTGTTGCAGGCCGGCAACTGGCGCGCGGCCATCGCCGGCGGCGAGGTCAACGTGGCGGAGGGGCAGCCGCTCACCGCCACCGTGCCCGCGCACGGCGTGGAGGTCTTCCTGCTCGACGCACCGGTCACGCAGCCGCAGCTTCGCGCCGAGCTGGACAAGCTGATGCGGGTGAAGCGGCCGCGCTGATCCTGCGCCGGGTTCCGTCGTACCCTTCGCGAGCCCCTCAATCTGGCGGGCGCGAAGGAGGTCCCATGCATCCGGATGAGAATGCAGTAGGTGGAAAGCCGCACTTCGACCTGTCGCTCGCCTTCGGGCAGTGGCAGGGATCGGGACGTCCTGAACACCTGCCGCGCGGAGCCGCCGCGACTGCGGCCGTCTGCGCCCGCCACGCGCCGCGCGTGGACGTTCCGCTCAGCGATGCGACCGGGTACGCGCATGGCGTGAATGCGTGGCCTGCGTTGTTCGCGCAGTTCCGTGCAGCGCACGATCTGCTGCGTCAGCACGCGCCCGAGCGGGTACTCACCGCGGGCGGCGACTGCGCGGCCGACATCGCGTCCATCGGCTATCTGGCCGAGCGCCATCCGGGACTGACCGTCGTCTGGATCGATGCGCATTACGACGCCAACACGCCGGCGACTTCACCCAGCGGAAACCTGCATGGCATGCCGGTGAGCGCGATCATGGGACATGCACCCGGTCCCATGCGCGAGCTGCTGCGCTCGCCGATCACCGCCGACCGCTTCTTCTATCACGGTGTGCGCGTGGCAGATCAGGGAGACCTGGATTTCCAGCGGGAGCACGGCCTGTCGCTGCTCGACGAGACCCGGCTGGTCGGCCGCAAACTGCACATCCACTTCGACCTGGACGTGCTCGACCCGGACGAGTTCCCGCACCTGGCCTATCGCGAGCCGGGCGGCCCGTCGGTGGCCGACGCGGTCGGGCTGGTCCATCGGCTCGCCACCACCAACGATCTCGTCGGCATGACCATCACCGAATTCGCGCCGGCCAGCGACGAAGCCGCGACGCACGGCAGCGCCGTCATCGAACGACTTTGCGAGGCGGCGCAGGCGGGCTCGCGCCAGCGGTAGTACCGAGTCCACGCGCGCCCTGCCGAGCGACAAGGCGCGATAAAAGTTGGCAGAACGCGAAAGACCTACTTCGCCTTCGCGCCACCCAGGTGTCGTCCCAGGAAGTCCAGCAGGCGCGAATGGAACTCGCGCTGGTGCTCCTGGGTGTAGAAGCCGTGGCCTTCGGTGGGGAAGTAGAGCGTCTCCACGGGAGTGCCTGCCGCCTTGAGCGCCTTCTCCATCCGCTGGCTGTGCACGATGGGCGCGATGTCGTCCTGGCCACCGGCTGCCAGGAACACCGGCGCCTTGATGCGGTCCGCCATGCGCGTAGGCGACTTGCCGGCCAGGCCTTCGCGTTCACCCATCCACTCGTTGGACCAGGTGCGCATCCACCGCGCTTCCTTCGAATTGTCCTGGTGCTTCTCGACCAGATCGTAGACACCGACATAGCCGACCGCACAGCGATACAGGTCCGGTTCCCGCGCGGCACCCATCAGGGCCGCATAGCCGCCGTAACTGGCGCCATAGATGCAGATGCGCCGTCCATCGGCGATGCCCTGCGACACGAGCCAGCGCGTGGCGTCGGTGACGTCGTCCTGCATCGTGCCGCCGAACTCGCGCGCGCCCGCGTGCAGGAACTCGCGGCCGTAGTTGCCCGAACCACGGAAGTTCACCTGCATCACCGCGTAGCCTGCGGCCGCGAGGATCTGCGTGTCGCGGTCGAAGCCCCACGTGTCGAACACACCGAAGGGGCCGCCGTGTGGAAGCACCACCGCGGGCAGGTTCTTGCCATCCGAGCCGGCTGGCAGAGTGAGATAGCCGTGCAAGGTCAGGCCGTCGCGCGCCTTGAACTCCACCGCCCGCACCTGCGCCATGCGCGAAGGTTCCAGCCATCCCGCACGGCTGAATACCACGTTGGCCTGGCGGGTCTTCTCGTCGAACAGGAGGAAGTCGCCCGGATTGCGGTCGTTGGAGGCCATCAGCATGTGCAGCCCGTCGCGCGTGCTGGACAGGAAACGGATCGCATGGTCCGGAATGGCCTTCTCCATCATGCGTTGCAGCTTCGCGCGGTGCGAGGTCTCGTCGAAGAACCGGCTCACCAGGCGATCCTTCATGAAGGACGCGCCCACCGGCACCATGCCGCCACTGTCGTAGAGGATGCGATACGGGTCCACCTTGTCGTCGCGCAGGATCTGCGTGCGCTGTCCGGTGGCGATGTCCATCGCGACGATGGCGTCCGGGCCGCTGGGCTGCTCCACCTGCAGGTACGCGATGGTGTTGTCCGCGGAGAACCCCAGCGGCATCTCGACGCGATGGCTTTGCGTCTCGTCGTTGATCAGGCGCCAGTCCGAGCCGCGTGCGTCGCGGTAATACAGCTTGCTGGCATTGTCGTTGCCCTGGCCGCGCGCGAATCGCACCTCCCCGACGTTGTCGGTGGTGAAGCTGGCGCGCCGTACCGGTGCGGTCGCGATGGTGATGCGCCGCCCTGTGTAGGCATCCATCCGCTCGATGCTGGTTTTCGGGTCGGAACTGAATGCATGTACCGAGATCAGGACGTTGCGGTCGTCGTCCGGGAGATCGTCGATCAGGAACCCCGCGAAGAAATCGCCGAACTTGATCGTCTGCTTGTTCACTTCGCGATCGTAGTGCGCCATCAGCGTGCGGCCGGCGGTGCCGTCGGCGTTGATCGCATGCAGCTCGCCGGTCGCCACCGGTTCCTCCAGCGTGGTGAGGCGCTCTGCGGAGCTGACGAGCACGCGCTCGTTGTTGATCCAGTGGAAGTCGGCGATGTCCGAACCCTTCACGCCCGAAATGCGCGCGGTCGGTTGCTTGTCCGATCGCCGGATCACGACCAGGATCGTGCGGTCTTCCAGCGGCACCGTCGCGGCGTAGTACTCGCCGGTCGGCGAGATCTTGATCTCGCGATAGACGTCCTGCTTCAGATATGGCGTCAGGTCCACCTGTGCGGCGACCGGCCACGCAGCCAACGCCAGCGCCGCGCCCACGGCGCAGCCCATCCATGCACTCATGCGTTTTCCCCCATACCCGCCTGGCGGGCCCCGGCGGGAGGATAACCGCTGGCCGCCGGCAGCGATCAGGCCCCGCTCGACTTCCTCACCACCAGTGAGGCGGGCAGGGTGATGCTCTGCGTCGTTTCGCCCGCGACCTGGCGCAGCAGGGTTTCCACCAGCAGTTCGCCGGCGCGCTTGGTGTCCTGGAACACGGTGGTCAGCGGCGGGCTGGCAAAACGCGCCATCGGAATGTCGTCGAAGCCGACCACGGCAATGTCCTCCGGCACGCGCAGGCCGGCATCGGCCAGCGCGCGCAGGGCGCCGATGGCGATGAGGTCGCTGGCCGCGAACACGGCATCGAAGCGGCCGCCGCGGGCGAGCAGCTCGCGTGCGGCCGCGTAACCGTCTTCCTCGGAACTTTCCGCGTCGACCTGCAGGATCGCTTCCATCGCGCCGCCGACTTCGCGCAGCGCGGCATCGCAGCCGCGGAAACGGTCGAAGAACTCCGGGCAGTGGCTCGATGCGCCACCGAGGAAGGCGATGCGCCGACGGCCCAGGCCGACCAGGTGCTCGCCGGCCAGGCGGCCGCCGTTGAAGTTGTCGCAACCGATCGACAGGCCCGGCTGGTCCGGCAGCACCGCGCCCCAGCGCACGAAGCGCGTGCCCTGCGCGACCAGCTTCTCGAGCTTGCCCTGGTAGGCCAGGTAGTCGCCGTAGCCCAGCAGGATCAGGCCGTCGGCCTTCATGCTGTCCTCGTAGTCCGCGTGCCAGTCGTCCGACAGTTGCTGGAACGAGATCAGCAGGTCCTGACCGGCGCGCGCGCAGGCACGCGTGATGGAACCGACCATCGACAGGAAGAACGGGTTGATGTGCGAGTCGTCCGGCGTCGGATCCTCGAACAGCAGCAGCGCCAGCGTGCCCGAACGCTGCGTGCGCAGGCTGGAGGCGTGGCGGTCGACCTTGTAGTTGAGCTCGCGCACCGCCTCCTCGACCTTGCGGCGGGTCTCGGCGTTGACCAGCGGACTGCCGCGCAGCACGCGCGACACCGTCGCCTGCGACACGCCAGCGCGGTGGGCGATGTCCAGCGAGGTGATCTTGGTCTTCTTGCTGCGACCGAGGTAATGCACTTGCGACATCAGGCCAGTGTAGTGACGCAATCGGGGCAAGGCATGCGGCAGCGCGACACGGGGCCCCCGCCGTAGGAGCCAGCTTGCTGGCGACCGTCGCCAGCGAAGCCGCCCGCCCGGGTCGCCAGCAAGCTGGCTCCTACGTGCAAGCGTGCGGGCGCTTCAGACCGCGACGTCGAACAGCTTGCCGACCAGCGACGACGCCGCCATCGCCAGCGCGCCCCAGAACGCCACCCGCAGCGAGCCGCGCAGCACCGGCGCACCGCCCGCACGCGCGGCCAGCGCGCCGGAGAGGAACAGGCTGGCGATCGTCACCGCGATGGTCACGGCCTGCACGGACTGCTGCGGCGACAGCAGCACCGAGGCCAGCGGCAACAGCGCGCCGGTGGTGAACGCGGTGGCCGAGGCCGCGGCGGCCTGCACCGGACGCGCACGCAGCGCCTCGGTGATGCCGAGCTCGTCGCGCGCATGCGCTGCGAGCGCGTCGTGCGCAGTCAGCTGCTCGGCCACCTGGCGCGCCAGCTCCGGCGCAAGACCGCGTCGTACGTAGATGTGGGTGAGTTCGTTGAGCTCGTAATGCGGCTGCGTTGCCAGCTCGCGGCGCTCGATGGCCAGATCCGCCTTCTCCGCATCGGCCTGCGACTGCACCGACACGTACTCGCCCGCCGCCATCGACATGGCGCCGGCAACGATGCCCGCCACGCCGCTGGCCAGCACGGCCGAATGCGGCGCGCCGCTGGCGGCCACGCCGACCACCAGTCCCGACACCGACACGATGCCGTCGTTGGCCCCCAGCACTGCCGCGCGTAGCCAGCCCACACGGCTGGAGCGATGCGTCTCGCTATGGCGCGTGGCGGCCAGGGGTGCGCGAGCGGCGGCCGGTTGCGGAGTGCGTTCGGCGGACATGGGGGCAGGGTAGCCAAGCGCGCCGGGCCGGTCGAGCGCGGTCACGCGGCGGCCCGCCAGTGGTTCCACCGGATTACTGCGTTGCACCGGCAACGTAGGTGCGTTCACGCCGCCTCGTTACACTGCCGTGATGGCCTGCACAGTCTGGATGGGATCCGGCGGCTGGCCCGCCGCGGTCCCAGGGGGATGCCGGCATCCGCGCGGGGAAGTTTCGCGCGAGCAGGGCATCGTGCCCTGCAGAAGGCATTAGTTGGTGCGAGGTGCGTGTGTCCGGTCCCAGCCAGGTCAAGGAAGTTGCCATCGAAGGGCGGTCGCAGCTCGTGGAGTTCCTCACCTCGGGCATCCGTCCGCGCGAGCAGTGGCGCATCGGCACCGAGCACGAGAAGTTCGGCTTCCGCACCGACGACCTGCGTCCGCCGACGTTCGACGGCGAGCGCGGCATCGAAGCCCTGCTGAAGGGCCTGACGCAGTTCGGCTGGCAACCGGTGGTCGAAGGCGGACGCGTGATCGCGCTGACCCGCGACCAGGCGTCGGTCTCGCTGGAGCCGGCCGGCCAGCTGGAACTTTCCGGCGCGCCGCTGGAGAGCCTGCACCAGACCTGTTCGGAGACCAACAGCCATCTGCGCGAGGTGCGCACCGTCGCCGAGCCGATGGGCCTGGGCTTCCTGGGCATGGGCTTCCAGCCCAGGTGGACGCGCGCCGACATGCCGTGGATGCCCAAGGGCCGCTACAAGATCATGCGCGAGTACATGCCCAAGGTCGGTTCGCTCGGCCTGGACATGATGACGCGCACCTGCACCGTGCAGGTCAACCTGGACGTCGGCTCCGAGGCCGACATGGTGAAGAAGTTCCGCGTATCGCTGGCGCTGCAGCCCATCGCGACGGCGCTGTTCGCCGATTCGCCGTTCACCGAAGGCAAGCCCAACGGCTATCTAAGCTATCGCTCGCACATCTGGACCGACACCGATCCACACCGCACCGGCCTGCTGGACTTCGTGTTCGACGACGGCTTCGGCTACGAGCGCTACGTCGACTACCTGCTCGACGTGCCGATGTACTTCGTCTACCGCGACGGCCGTTACATCGATGCCTCGGGGCAGTCGTTCCGCGATTTCCTCGACGGCCGGCTGCCGGCGTATCCCGGCGAGCGGCCGATGCTGCGCGACTGGGCGGACCACAGCACCACCGCCTTCCCGGAAGTGCGCCTGAAGAAATACCTGGAGATGCGCGGCGCGGATTCCGGCCCGTGGAACCGCATCTGTGCGCTGCCCGCGTTCTGGGTAGGCCTGCTGTACGACGACACCGCACTGGATGCGGCGTGGGACCTGGTCAAGGACTTCACGCTGGAAGAGCGCCACGCGTTGCGCGACGGCGTGCCGCGCCATGCGCTGAAGTTGCCGTTCCGCAACGGCACCGTGCTGGACCTGGCACGACGCGCGCTGGAGATCTCGGCACACGGTCTGCAGCGGCGCGAACGGCGCAACGCCAACGGCGCCGATGAGACGGTGTTCCTCGACCCGATGATGGAGTTCGCCGAGGCCGGCATCACGCCGGCCGAACGCAAGCTGGACCTCTACAACGGCCCGTGGCAGGGCGACATCGATCGCGTGTTCCGCGAGTTCGCGTACTGACGCAGGGCGGCCTTCCGCGCCAGCGGCCCGGACCGGTTAGGATCGGGCCACCCTGAGCCCGGGAGCCTGCACATGCGTCGTGCCGTATGGAGTGTGCTGTTGGGAATGCTGGTGACGGTGACCGCACAGGCGGGGCCGGTCACCGCGCTGGTCGGCGGGACGCTGGTGGACGGCACGCTGCGCGAGCCGATCCGCGACAGCGTGATCCTGATCGAAGGCGAGCGCATCACCGCGGTGGGCACGGTAGACACGCTGCCGGTGCCCGCAGGCGCCACCGTCATTTCCACCGAAGGCATGACGGTGCTGCCCGGGCTGTGGGACATGCACGTGCACCTGATGATCAACGGCCACGCCGACTACGACCATTGGGATCGCACCTACCCCGCGCGCTTCCGCGACACCATCATGCCGGCCTCGGCGCTGCAGTTGCTGCATGCCGGCGTCACCGGCGCGCGCGACCTGGGTGGACCGCTGGAGGACAGCATCGCGGTGCGCGATGCGATCAACGCAGGCAAGATTCCCGGGCCGACGCTCTTCGTCTCCGGTCCCTTCATCCAGAAGAAGCCGTATCCCGGAACCGAGCTGTTCCGCTGGGGCGTCAGTTCGCCGGGCGATGCGCGTGCCAAGGTGCGGCGCCTGGCGCAGGCCGGCGTGGACGTGATCAAGCTGATCGACCAGGACCAGATGAGCGAGGCCGAAGTGCAGGGCGTCGTCGACGAGGCCCACAAACACGGGCTGCCGGTGGTCGCGCATTCGCACCGGCCGGAGGAAATCCGGCGCGGCCTGAAGGCCGGCGTGGATTGCTTCGAGCATACCGGCCTTGCGGCGTCGCCCGAGTATCCGCAGGACATCATCGCGATGCTGCGCGAGCGCACCGCCAACATGGCGGCCGGCCCGCTGTTCTGGACGCCGACGATCGAAGGCCTCTACAACTTCCCGTATACGGTGAAGAACCACGAGCACATCGACGGCGAGGACTGGCACGAGGGCCTGCCCGACGACATCGTGGCCGACATCAGGCAGTCGCTGTCGCATCCCGAGCGCATCAGCTACTTCCAGCAGACTCCGCAGCGCTGGCCCACGCTGAAGCGCAAGTTCCAGCAACTGCGCGAAGCCGGCGTGCTGATGCTGGTGGGCACCGACTCCGGCATCCCGATGAAGTTCCACAGCGGCAGCACATGGAATGAGCTGGACGTCTGGGTCAACCAGCTGGACGTGCCCGCCATCGACGCCATCCGCGCCGCCACCTACTGGCCGGCGGTGGCGATGAAGGTCGACAAGGACTACGGCAGCGTGGTCGAAGGCAAGTACGCCGACATTATCGCGGTGAAGGGCGACGCACTGAAGCAGATCGCGCTGCTGCAGCGCGTGGACATCGTGATCAAGCATGGGCGGCGGGTGAAGTGATCGGCTGTAGTTGCGAGTGCCTTGACCCAACATCACGATCATGAAACGGCATCTCGAACTGCCACTCCTCATCGTTTGCCTGGCGCTTGCCGGTTGCGAAACCTATTTCGTCGAGAACCGGTATGCGACGCTGGCGGCCGCGAAAGCGGACCACCTGTTCGAGCGAGGATGGCTTCCCGACCTGTTGCCGCCTTCCTCTGTCGATATCCACACCGTCAACAACCTGGACGCGAGCACCTCGACTGGCGGTTTCCGTTTCGTTCCATCCGAAGGACCGCTGCTCTTCGGGAAGCTGGCCGCGGGGGCTCCCGCTGAAGCGCCAGTTTCCGACTGGCACGTTACGTTGGCGAATTACGAACAGCGCGGCTTCACCACGTGGAGCCATCGGGAAGACGATGGGCACTGGGTATTCTTCTGCCTCGCTAGCGCAGGCAAGTGCGAATACACCATGTGGGTGGCCCGTTGGTAACCCTGCGGCCATCCAGCCGATAGCCGTCATCGCGGCCGGCGGTGCGGCGCGAGTGGTGCTAATGTCCGCTTCCGACCCGAAGCGGACATGGGCGCATGCGTTTTGTGGCGTGCTGGAAAACGAGCTTCTTTGGTGTCGTCGCCGGACTCTTTCTGGGGAGTTTCATCGGCTGGCTCACCATTAGCAGCCTTGGCATGTTGCTGGGTCCAGGCGACCCAGGGCCCGCACTCGCGATGGGGCTGCTCATCACGTTCACAGCGCTCTGGGTCGGGACGATTCCCGCTCTGCTATATGGCCCGCTGGCCTACGCGCTCCTGCTCTATTACGAGCGTGCCAATGTGCTGAGTGTCATCGCCAGTGGAGCACTTCCCGCCGCAATTCTGTTTGTGGCGGAGCCCATATGGCCAGCGCTCGACGGGCTTGCCATGTGGGTGCTTGCGTACGGCGTGCCAGTGAGCCTTGCGACACATCTTGTGGTTCGCTTCGGCAGAATTTGAACGTTCGCTCCTGGCCGATAGCGCACATTCAGTGCCAGCGTCCTACCGACCCGAAGCGACCATGTTAGAACTCAAGGGGGAGCCCATGACGCAAAAACTAAAGACCACCGTTGCCGTGGTGGCAGCGCTCATAGTGGCAAGCGTTTCCTTCCACGTGTACTTGGCGAACTCAGCCATTTTCGTTGCGGCAGAGAAGGCTGCACGTGAACAGGATCGCTCACTTACCGGGGATGTTCGGCTCTGCGCGATGTGCAGGAAACACGTCTCATGCGGCAATAGCCAGTGCACTTACGACTTCAGCTTAGTGGTTGACGACGGGCGCCGCGTGCCGGTTGAGGTCACGGCCGACTCTTCCAGGGACAGGGAAACCTATACGGTCAACTTTGGTTCCGCGGAACCGTAAGTGTCCGCTTCTGGCCGATAGCGGACACTGGAGCAGTTCTCACGCCGGCAGCGCACTTTCGCTTTATGGCTCTCGATCCTAAGACTGGAGGATGCGAGCTTGAGAAGTAGAACTTGGATCGTTCTCGCCAGGTGCGTAGCACTAGGCATTTCACTGCCATTCTTGGCACGTGAGCTATCTGAATGGCTGATGCTTGCGTTCCCCCATCGCGCCGAGTCTCTACGTAAGGTCGTTGGGTTGTTACTTGTGTTTTCCCTTGGGATATTCGCCCTGAGACCCTTGTTCATGACCTTTGGGGCCAAAAAGCGCTGACGAGGACGAATGACGGGCCGCCACTCGCATCGAGTAGCTTCACCGCGTTAGTTCGTAAAGGGGCTTTAGCGCGTAGGGCGCAACAGCGTTACGCCAGCCCTGCCGCATTCCCGCAGTAGAGGCTCCACCGCGCCGTCTCCCGTTCGGCTCCGTTTGAATGTCCGCTTCTGGCCGATAGCGGACATCCAAAGGCACGCTGACATCGCCGCTGTTTGGGCTTTACGGCCCGCCAGAGTTCGCAGCATGCGAAACCGTTCTGGATCGCTCGATTTCGCATTCCACATCGGCCCAATCAAGCGGCATCACCAGTTCCAGCGCATGCCGATCTTCCCGTTCCATGCCGAATCGTCGCCGTCGAAGCTGCGGCTGTAGTCGATATCACCGAACAGGTAGCCGGCCTGCGAGATCTGCCACGTGCCACCGATGCCGATTTCGCCCCAACTGCCACCCAAGTCGACCGGGAACGGGACGAATCGCGTGTCGGCCTCGAACCGGGCCTCGTATTCGCCCTGGAATTCGCGCCAGACGTTCGTGCGCAGCCAGAGGCTGGACGCGCGGGGCTGGCCGTTGCGGTTCACGCGCGTTGCGCTGCGGTCCAGCTGGGCGCCGATGCGGGCCACAAGTGAATCGCCGTCGGCGAAGCGCACATGAAGCTCGTCGTCTTCAAGATCGTCCACCTCCACCGTCTGCCAGATCACCTGCGCCTGCGGCGACAGGCGCCAACGTGCAGCGGAACCTTCGGCGGTGAGGGAGAAGGGCCAGCTTCCCTCGACCGAGATGACGGTGCCCTCGGCATCGGTGAAGTCCTCGGCGAAGCGCGTGGACTGTGCGCGCAGGTCGTATGACGTGTACTGCGCCACTGCATCGAGGTAGGCACCGTTGGCGTTGAATGCGGTCCAATAGCCACCCAGCGTCATCGCCGTGAATTCGTCGTCGCCGGCGTGGAAGTCGTACTCCAGATAGTTGTGGCGGATTTCGCCCTTGGCCTTGCCGTAGGCGAGATAGAAGCCGGCGTGCTGGCGCAGGCCGGTGTCGGCGCGGGTGGCGCGGTAAAGATCCTGCCCGATCTGGATCGCGTCGAAGCGATAGTCGAAGCCGGGCCCGCGGTTGCCGTAGATGCCCAGGTTGCCGCCGTCGCGCTTGCCGTCGTGGCCGAGGTATCGGAGCCATGCGCCGTTGACGCCCGCATGCGCGGGATCGAAGTCGCGCTGGCGCAGCAGTTCCTCGTCGCCGACCCGTTCGTGCAGCGTGTCCACGAGTGTGCGCCCGTAGATGCTGGCCATGGCGGGGAGCGCCGCGATCAGCGAGACCTCCTGCCGGTAGGCAGGGGTGGGCGGTTCCGGTGGATCCGGGTCCGGGGCCGGTGGTGGCACTGGCGGCGGATCGGGCGGAGGTGGGGTCGGCGGCGGAGGATCCGGCGGAGGTGGGGGCGGCGGTGGATCAGGCGGCGCCGGACACGGCGGCACAGGGGCGCCGGGTAGCGAGCAGTCGATGACGGAGCGCAGGTACCAGCTGTTCTCCGTATCCGCGGTGGCGACCTGGGCCCCACCACGGTAGAGGAAGTACTCGTACGGCCCCGCAACCACGGGTGCAGCCAGGCTGAAGCTGCCCGGGTCCGTCGTGGAGTTGAGCGCCTGCACGACCAAAATGCCGTCGGTCTGCGTCAGGTCGCCTTCGCCGCCGCTGTTGCGGACCTGAACGCTGGTCGATCCGGTGCCGGAACCGTTGACGATGACGAGCCGGTCCGAGGGCGAATAGTCGCCGGCAAGATAGGTGTTGAACGCGATCGTGCCGTCGTTGCCGGCATAGGCGCCGTCGACGCGAACGGCTCTGTAGGAATCTGGATTCAACGGGTCCACACCAGACAGCAGTGCGGGGAACTCGATCAGGCTCGCATCGTTGGACAGGTTCGTTACGTTGGAACTGGCCGTGACCGACCACAGGCTGCCGTTGGAAAGATTGAGCGATGACGTACTGCCAGCCGCGGTGTAGACCCGCCCCTGCAGCGTCGAATCGCTTGCGTCGATCTGCGTTGTCGCTGGCAGGGCAGAACCGCTCACCGTACGCGCGGCAATGTTGATGGCCCAGCGATTGCCGATGAGGGTGGAACCCACGAGGTCCACCTGGGACATCCCGCCATTGAGCCATAGCGCGGCGCTGGTGTCGGAGGTCACCGTGGTGTCCGTCAACGTGAGGGCATTGCTGAGGGCTGCCGGTGCGAACGCCGCCGCTTGCGGCATCCCGGTGCCGGCCACGGCCGTCGATGGGACTACCGGTGTTTCCGGCGTTGTATCAGGAGTGGGGGTGACCTCATCCGCGATCGCCGGGGGCGGTGGGGGCGTTGTCGATGGCAGGTCCGGCGTCGTGGGCGGCAAGGGTGGCAGTGGCGCCGCGCCAACGCCGACGGGAGTGCTCGTCATGGTTGCCGGCGCATCGAACGCAACGCCGGCCGCGTCGATCCCATGCGCGTGGATGTCGGCTCCTACTGCGCTGAAACCACCCGCTTCGATTATCCGCACTGCGTGCGCAGCGCGTCCCGTCGTCGAGATGGACGATCCTTCACCGGCAGAATCCCGCAGGAGGTTGACCGTGCCAGATCTGGCATATACGGCGAACACGCTGTCAAAGCCGGTCGTGACGCTTCCGCCGGCGAAGTTCGTGGTGCTGGCAGTCCAGCCGTAGAGGCCGTGCGCTCCCTGCCCTTGGGTCGTAATGTCGAACCCGGAGAGGTTCAGCGTCGTAACGCCGGAACTGGTGCCCGCCAGAACGCCAAGCGCGTTCGCTCCGGTTGTCGTGCTGCTCCCACCGTTAAGGGTGAGGGTCGTGTTGTTCGCCGCCCACAACCCGTATGCGTTCGCCGCCGAGGTGGTGATGTCCACGTCGGAGCCGGTCACCGTGGAGGTGCCATGCACGTACAGCCCATACGCGCCTGATCCGCTCGTGTCGATGTCCAGGCGATTGAGTTGACCGGACCCGTAGTAGATGCGCACCGCGTGCCCGGAGATCCCGTCGGTAGTCACCGAGGCGCGCCCCGTAACCGCGGGATCGGTGTTGGTATTGAGGACTCCGTACGCCTGTATGTAGACCCCGTGAACGTAGTCTTCCGAGGCGCGAATGGAGGAAGTTCCGTTGAGCGTGAGTTGCGCGCCGTTGTAGAAGCGCGCACCAGCGATCGGGAAGTCGTCCGTCTCGTTCAGCTCGGTGGCCTGGTTATCCACGGCAGTGTTCACGAGCGTGACGTTTCCTCCCCATGCCATGAGTCCCATGTTTTCCGTGCCAGCCACGGAGATGGTCGAGTCCTTGAGCAGGATGCTGTTCTGAGCACCGTAAATTCGGATTCCGTCCGCGTTTCGGGGGCCGTTCATCTGGATGCTGACGTTGGACGCATCAAGGTAGGACGGCCCCCTGGTGGACTCGGGCATGTAGACCCCACGCACGGCGCCCGTTCCGATGAGCGTGACACCAAACGTGCTCGGCGCGATCCGCACCGTGCCGCCGGCCATCCAGATCACATCGTTGGGAGCGCCCGAGACGTAGTGCGAACGAAGCTCGATGTTGCCCGGTGTCGCGCCCTGGTTGGGGTCGATTGTCAGGAAGGCGCCGTTGAACACGTTCACGGTGCCGCCGTTCAGCACGGCAGGGTCGATGAGTACGCTGCCTTCGATCAATCCCTGTGGTTCGATGTTGCCGTCAAAGGACTGCGGTGTGTCCAGCACCGAACCGGACGGGATGATCTTGTCCGGTGTGCTCTGTGCGGTTGCCTGCGTGCACCAGACCATGGCGGCGATGGCCAGCGCTGTCCGATGGAATGAGGGGGTGCGCGCGAATTCCTTGCGAGACATCTGGTCCTCCATGACCGCGCCACTTGGCGCTGGCGCCGGGCTGCAGGTGGGTGCGGGACAACCCTGCCGGCCCCGCGGCCGACGCACCTCAACGACCGTTTACGCTGAGGTTCGTGACCGCAGTGTCAAATGCGGTCGGTGGACTGCGGAAGCTTCAGGGTGCGCGTCGCTACGTGTTGTACGCGCGGATTTGCCAGGCATGCGCTCTGCCCGCTGCAGGTTACTTTCGTGGATGGCGATCAATTCCGATGTCGAACGGAAAAGCACCGTGCCTCTGTCGCCTGCAGGAGCGGGTGCGGCGCGATGACGGGCAAGGGAACCTGCACGAGCGAGTGATTCAGGACTCGACAACCGCCAGCAATGGCACTGGGAGGCGACGGGACGCGCAGGCGCGCGGATTGCGCGACGCCGCTAACGCTTCGATTCGTCGATCCGCCTGTCGGTGGCGATCCAGTTCACCTCCCACGTCCTGCCCCCGTCCGCGGAGAACGCCTGCTCGAAGTGACACTCGTCCGGTGTCACGCAGGAGATCGTGAAGCGCACGAAGACGGTGCGGCCGTCGGCGAGCGTGTCCTGCCCGTGGAATTCGCCGCGGCCATCGCGGAATCCACCAACGACCGGCGGCGTCAGCGTGCCGCTGGCGTTGTTGGAGTAATGCAGGCTCCATTGTCGTGCCCGCGGGTCGTACAGGCGCAGCGACAGGCCCTGGATACGCCCGGCAGGACCCTGGACGTCGAGTGCCACCACGTTGGCCGGTCCCTCACCGATGCGACGAACGACGCTGCGGCCCTCGTAGTCGACCCACTCGGTGGAGCCCGTCAGCGGGCGCAGGCGTCGCGTGACCCGCGTCTGCCAGGTACCGATCTCGAAATCGAAATCCTCCGGTCCGTCGTGCAGGTCCTCGCGAGGCGGCGGCGCGGGATGTCCGGTTGCCTGCGCCGCGGCAATGGGAGGCGCGATGACTGGCGCAAGCAGGCATGCGAGAAGCGCTGCACGGGTCGCGGAATTCATCACGGCTCCCGATGGTTCCATGGTGACTCCGCGACTCTACCTGCGGCCGCAGGTTGGCGCAGGAACAATGGCACCGGTGAACGCCACAGGATTGGTCCTTGACGCAGGCGCGGCTGCCTGAGTCCAGCGCGTCGCGCCGACGCAGGGACGGTCCGGGCATTCATGCATGCATTGCCGAGAACCGCGGATCTCGTCGAGCTGCAGTCGCCCGGGCCGAGGTGGCGCGCGTATGCCGCCAGTGCGACACAGCGTGTCACGCGCCCGTATGTCGGCGCGTCCTGGCCGTGGCGAAAGTAACGGCACGACCGCGCTTCGCGTCTCTCCCTCACACAACAGGCATCCGATGAACGCATCCGCTCACGCTTCGCTCGTCACCCTCACGAACCCCGTCGGTCTCTACGACCCGGCGCCCAACGGCTACTCGCACGTCGCCAGCGTCCAGGGCGCGTCGCGCTGGTTGCTGATTGCGGGGCAAGGCGGCGAGACCGCCGACGGCCGCCTGTCATCGGACTTCCGCACGCAGGTGCGGCAGGCGCTGGACAACCTGGTCGCCGCGCTGGCATCCGCCGGTGCCCGTCCGGCCGACGTCGCCAAACTGACCGTGCTGATCGTGGACCACGACGAATCGCGCCTGCACGTGTTCGGCGCCGAACTGGAGGCTTCGTTCGGCACGCACCGGCCGGCACGCTGATCCCGGCGCCGCGGCTGGCGCTGGACGGCATGCTTTTCGAGATCGAAGCGATCGCGGCGCTGGCGTGACCCTGCTGCGCGTGCGACGCGCCATCAGCGATTCGCCGGTGGCATGTCGCGCAGGCCCATAACGCACCGCGAGGGCGTATCGCCGCAGATGCCGCGCACACTGTGCAGCATGTGACGCAGATGACCTTTCGGCAGGTCGCGACAGGTCTCGGCACGCTGCGTCAGCGTGCCGTCGGGCATTGCGTGTTCGCAGACGCGCAGCGTCGGTACATCCAGCGAAGGCCACTCGTCGTACGTCGCGTAGTGCAACAGCAACGCGGCAAGCACCGACGCGTCAGCGCCTGGATGCACACCGTCCGATCCCAGCCAATCCCAGCGGGGCCGGCGCTGCATGAGGCGGTGTTGCACCTCGCCCAGCCGTATGACGGCGTCGGCTCGTACCTCTGTCGCCACGCGGGCCTCGGCGCGGTCCAGTGACGCCTGGGCATCCTCGCTGGCTTGCCAGGTGCCCAGCAGGATGAAACGCACGCCGCGCTCGTGCGCGATTGCGGCAAGCCGACGCGTCGCGTCCAGCAATGCATCGCAACGCGCGTCGGGCCGCTTCTTCAACACGCACAGCAACGCGCCACCCTGTTCCTGCAGCACCAGTTGCGTCCAGGGCTGCTCGCGCAGCGCGCGCATCGCCTCGCCGCTAGCGAGATGGTCCGCCGAAGTAGCGCCGGGCGCGGCGATCATGCGCGCCTGCAACGACCTCCCGTCGCCGGCGGCCACACGCTCGGCCAGGTCAGGAACGTCGTAGAAGTAGATCAGGCTGTTGCCGACATACAGCGCCTGCACCTGTCCGGAGATTGCACCGTCCGCATGCGCCGCAGTGACTGGTGTTGGGGCGAACGCCAGCGAATACGCCAATGCCAGGATCGTGTGAGCGAATCGCCGCGCCGCCATCGTGAACTCCGCGGGTGATGGTCGGATGCGACTTTACACATCCCCGCGCCGCTCCACCTGCCTCGTGGCGATGCGCGGCGACGGCCGCCGTGCCGGCGCGCCGCGCGGCAGCATCACGGTGGCCCGTAATCCACCCTGCGGACGGTTGTGCAGGTGGATGTCGCCGCCATGCGCGAGTGCGATGCCGCGTGCGGTGGCCAATCCCAGACCTATGCCGCCGGTCTCGCGATTGCGCGACGTCTCGCCGCGCACGAAGGGCATGAACAAGTGATCGCTACGCGAGGAATCGATGCCCGGGCCGTCGTCGTCGATGTGCAGCGCATAGCCCGCATCGTCCGCGTCGAGCGACAGGCGTGCGCACCGGCCGTACTTGAGTGCGTTGTCGACGAGGTTGGCGACCAGGCGCCGCAAGGCCAGCGGATCGCCACGCAGCGGTGCGGGCCGGCCGGGCGACAGCATCGCGTCTGCGCCGACATCGGCCAGTTCGTCCACGACGCTTTCCGCCAGCAGGCGCAGGTCGAGCTGTTCGCGCGTTCCGGTGCGATGCTGGTCGCGGATGAACTCGAGCGCGGCTTCGATCATCTGCGACATCTCGGCGATGTCGGTGGAGGCCTTCTCGCGTGCGTCGGGTGGCAACTGGTCGAGACGGAAGGACAGGCGTGCGAGCGGCGTGCGCAGGTCGTGCGCGATGGCCGCGACCATCTGCGTGCGTTCGCGCACCAGGCGATTGATGCGTGCCTGCATCGCGTTGAACGACGCAGCCGCGCGGACGATCTCGGCCGGGCCCTCCAGTGGCACCGGCGAGGCGTCGGCGTCCTGGCCCATATGGTCGGCGGCGACGGCGAAGCGCCGGATCGGCGCGGCCAGCGCACGGGAGAACCACCACGCCAGCGGCAGCAGTGCGAGCAGGCCGAGCACCGCCATCAGCGCGAGCTGTTGCCCGAGCCCCGCTCCGGTGCGCACGCGTTCGACGACGCGCCAGCGACCGTCGGTCTGCTGGGCGGCGGCGACAAACGTAAATGCCAGCGACGAATCGGGACGCCAGCGCGGTTCGGGCGATGCGGGCAAGGCCAGCGCCTGGGGCTCGCCCACGCGCACGGCGGCGTCCCCGGTGGCCGTGCGTTGGGGTGAAGGCGCAGGGCGTGGCGGCGCGGGCGACGCCTCAGTGGCAGCCTGGGCGACAGGTTCCGCCGCTGGCGCAGCAGCCGGCGCGATGCGCGCGTAGGGAGGCAGGTACTGGCGCAGATAGGCGGTGGCCGGATCAGGCGGCGGCCGCGCCGGCCACGGCTCGTCGACCGCGGCGGTGACCGGCTCCTCCACGGGCGGCGTCGGCGTGGACCGCTGCGGTGACGGTGCGGCGTCCGCGGACTCGCGCAGGCTGCGCGAGCGCCAGGCTCCGCTTTCCCGGTACGGATCGCGGGATCGCATCAGCGGCCCGCGCTGGTCGAACGTCGGACGCACCGCGCGCCGCATGATCACCGCCCCTTGGCCGGGTGCGGGCTGCGCAGCGCCGGGCGGCATCGGCTGCGCCATCGCGGAAGGCACGAGCAGTGACAGCATGTCCACGCCCGTAACGCCGGCGGGCATCGGGTCGTGTTCGCGGCGCAGCGGCGGCAGCATGCCGGGACCGGCCACGTAGAACCGCACGCGTTCTTCCGGCAGGTCCAGCCACTGCGCCAGCAGGTCGCGCAGGGGTGGGGGGCTGATGTACCCCGGTTCCGGCTGCGGCTGCGCGTCCAGCTCGCTGACGCGCAGCAGCGGATTGCTGGAAGGCATGCGCGAGGAGAGCAGGGCGACCACTTCGGACAGGCGCACCGCCGGCGGCGGTTTGCGCAGCAGCAGCGGCACGATGCCCACCGCGTAGGCCACCACCAGTGCGACCAGCAGCAGGCCGAACGTACGCGCGAAGATCGGCAACGTACGTCGGCCGCCCCCGTGCGTGCTCACAGCCGCGTGACCGCGGGCAGCAGCATGTAGCCTTCGTTGCGCACGGTGCGGATCAGCTCGGCGGGCGTGCGCTCGTTGATCTTGCGGCGCAGCCGGCTGATCTGGCTGTCGATGGCGCGGTCGAACACCTCGCTGTCGCGGCCGCGTGCGTAGTCCAGCAACTGGTCACGGCTGAGCACCCGCTGCGGATGCTCGACGAAGGTGCGCAGCAGCGAGAACTCGCCGTTGGACAGGTTGATGAAGGTGCCGCCCGGGTCGCGCAGGTCCCGCCGCACCACGTCCAGGTGCCAGCCGGCGAATTCGTACAGGTTGCCGCTGGGCGCGCCGGCCGACTGGCGGCGGCGCAGCACCGCGCGCACCCGCGCCAGCAGCTCGCGCGGATTGCAGGGTTTGGCCAGGTAATCGTCCGCGCCGATCTCCAGGCCGATGATGCGGTCGGTGTCGGTGCCCAGCGCGCTGAGCATGATCAGCGCCGGGCCGGCTTCGGAGGCAAGCCGCCGTGCAGCGCTCAGCCCGTCCTCGCCGGGCATCATCACGTCCAGGATCACCAGATCCGGGCGGTGCTCGTCCAGCATGCGCCGCATCTGTGCCGCATCCTCGGCGGCGATCACCCGGTAGCCGTGCTCGCCCAGAAAGCCGGAAATCAACTTGCGCAGGTCGGGATCGTCGTCCACGACCAGGATGAGCGACTGCAGGTCCATGCCGGGGGAAAGCGGAAACGGGTTCCGGAGTGTAGGGACCACGCGCACGGGATGTGTCAAGGGAATGTTCGGCAGAAAAACAGGCCGCCGCCGGCGGGGCCGACGGCGGCAAACGAAGGGCCCGGGGTGAACCGGAGCCGATGCTGGAGGCTCGATGTTGCCCGTGCATGCCGGTTTGTGTCGGCGCTGACACAAACCATGCGACACGCACAACGAAGCCGCCGCCGGCCTGCGTCCCCTGCGCAGACCGGCGGCGCTTCTCCCCAGCCGGTCAGAAGTTCTGCGTGTAGCGCAGGTACACCTGGCGTCCGTAGCCGTTGTAGAGGTAGTCGTTGAAGCCCTCGGTGTAGGCGGCGTCGTACACCGGATCCTTGTCGGTGAGGTTGACCGCGCCCAGCGCGATCTGCGCATTCCACGGTGCGCGGTACGAGAACTGCAGGTCGTGGGTGATGTACGGGCCGCTGCACCGGCTCGCGTAGCCCTCGGCCACCAGGTCGGAGCAGCTCTCCTCGCCGGCGTAGTAATCGACGTAGTACGCCGGCTCGTAGCCGATCACGTTGACGTTCCAGGCCACACTGAAGTCGCCGATGTCCCAGCGGTTGCTGACGATGGCGCGCCATTCGGGATAGCCGTCGGTGCCGATGTACTCGTCGCTGCCGTACGGGCTGCCGATCTCGTAGCTGTTCACCCAGGTGCCCTGCAGCGAGCTGCTCAGGCTGCCCCACGTACCCAGGCCGAACTTCGCGCGCACGTTGAGGTCCAGGCCGTCGGTGTTGACCTGGCCTTCGTTGCCGTAGCCGGCGTAGACGGTGTTGATGGAGCCGTCGTCGTTGCGCACCACGTACAGGTTGGACGGCAGGTACTGGCCGGCCGCGGTGCGGTCGAGCACGTTCTGCGAGGTGAAGAACTTGATCTGGTCGTCGATCTGGATGTTGTAGTAGTCCAGCGTCAGGTTGAGCCAGCTCGTTGCGTCCCACGCCACGCCCGCGCTCCACTGCTTGGAGGTCTCGGCCTTCAGGTCGGGATTGGCCACGTGGTATGCGTTGATCTGCAGCGAGGTGCTGGCGGCCAGGCCGTACGCGATGGCGGTCGCCGGGTCGGTCACGGTGTCGGCCGAGAACCCGGTCTGCTGGTTCAGTGCCTGCAGCGTCGGTGCCCGGAAGCCCTCCCCGTACGACGCGCGCAATGTCACGCGGTCGATCGGCTGGTAGCGCAGCGACAGCTTGGGCGAGGTGGCATCGCCGAAGTCGGAGTAATGGTCGTAACGCACGGCCAGGTCCGCTTCGAAGTTGCTGAGGAACGGCACGTTCCACTCGGCGTAGACCGAAGACACGTCGCGGCCGCCCCACGCGGAATTGCCCGCCGATCCGCCGACGTTGCCGGCCTCGGACTGCTGGTCGTAGAGGTCCTGGTAGTCCTCCTGCCGGTACTCGGCGCCCACGGCCAACGCGGAGGTCCCACCGGCCATGCCGAACAGGTCGGTGTTGAGCAGGGCGGTCGCTTCGCGCTGCTTGAAGAAGGTGTTGCGGCCGGTGGTTGTACGGATCGCGTCGAGTACGTCCTCGGAGTTGGCGTACGGGTCGAACGCGTTGTACAGGCCGCTCTCGAAGTACTGCTCGGCCACCGGGATGTTGACGTAGTTGTAGCCCGTCTCGACCGCTCGCGCCTGGCTGTTGCGCACGCCGATGTCCAGGGTGGTGGTGTCGCTGAGCTGCCCGCGCACGCCGGCGGCCAGGTCGTAATCGTCTTCGTACTGGTAGGTGATGCGGTTGCCGAGTGCCGCAAAACGATGCTTGATGTAGGCGTCCTCCCCGGTCACGTTGTTGGGGCTGTCGGCGGAGACGAAGATGTACTCGGGCACGGCCGCGTACACGCCCATGCTGTCCTTCTTCGTATAGAAGCTGTCGAAGTAGGCCGACCACCCGTCGCTGAGCTGGTATTCGCCGCGTGCGAACAGGCCCTTGATGTCGGTGCTGGCGGTGTCGGCCATCGCCGGGGTGAAGTCGTAGTAGCAGCGCGTGCCCGAGGCGTTGGTGTAGAAGTTCTCGTCGTCGCAGCCGTTGGGCAGCACGGAGCTGCCGGTGCCGGGAACGCTGAGGTACGCGCCCGGCGTGCGCTCGCCGGTTTCGGCGTTGGTGGCCACCCGCACGTAGTTGTTGGAGTAGGTGGACGCGCCCTGCTGCACCCACGGGTAGTCCCGCACGTAGGTCAGGTCGCGGCTGGAGTACGAAACACCGGCCGTGAGGCGGCCGCGGTCGGAGGCGATGCCGATCATCGCCGAGCCTTCCTCCGTGCCACCGCCGTGCTCGCTCTCGCCCATGCCGACGCTGACCTGCACGCCCTCGAAATCCTTGCGCGTGATGATGTTCACCACGCCGCCGATGGCGTCTGCGCCGTAGATGGCCGAGGCGCCGTCGCTGAGGATCTCGATGCGTTCGACGGCGGCCAGTGGCAGCGAGTTGAGGTCCTGGCCCTCGCCTGTCAGCGGCGACACCGGCGCGCGGCGCCCGTCGATCAGGATCAGCGTGCGTCCGTCGCCCAGGCCGCGCAGGCTCAGGCCCGAGTACGACTGCGCCGAGCTGCCGGAGCTGGGCGTGAACGAGCCGAACGAGTTGAAGGTGGAGCTTTGCAGCACGTCGGCCACGGTGGTGCGGCCGCTGAGGTCGATATCCTCGCGCGTGATCACGGTGACCGGCAGCGCGCCTTCGATGTCGGCGCGCTTGATGCGCGAGCCGGTGACCTCGATGCGGTCCAGCGTGGTGGCGTCGTTCGACTCCTGTGCGATCGCGGCGGGGGTGCCGCCGTAGATGCACGCGCCCACGGCGACGGTCAGGCCGGCGCGGCGCAGAAGATGGGTGGAAGTGGCTTTCATGGAGTTCCCTGTTGCTTGCGAGAGGGCCCGCGATGCGATGCCGCGGGTCGATGGCCAGCGCACGCCGGATAACGCGAGCGGAACGAAGGCTTAGCGGGACGCTAACGAGCGTGTTTGGCCCGCATTTTTCGTCGCGTGTCAGCGCCGCCACACGTCGGCATCGCCGTGCGAAATCGCGCGCGGAACATCGCGCCCGAGCCCCCACGCACACTTCGAATGCCCCGGCCATCCCTCCGCCTGCTCAGCCGCGACAACGGCGTCGGCCTCAGTCGCGACCTGCGCCTGCTCGCCGACGTGGCCGCCTCGGTGGGCCTGTTCGCACACGCCGTCGACCTGCCCGCCGACCGCGATGACTGCATGAAACGCGAGGCGCGTCTGTGGCGGGATCGCCTGCTGCACGGTCGCGTCGACCTGCAGGTGTTTTCCGAACGCGTCTACCGGCGGTGCCTGCCGCTGGCGCGCTGCAACGTGCTGATCCCGAATCCCGAGTGGCTGCTCGACAAGTGGCGGCCGCTGCTGCCGCGCTTCGACCTGATCCTGTGCAAGACGCATCACGCGCAGCGGATCTTCGAGGCGCTGGGTTGCCCCACGCATTACATCGGCTTCACCAGCGACGATCGCCTGGATACCACCGTGCCGCGGCAACGTGCGTTTTTCCATCTGGCGGGTGCCAGCTCGCTGAAGGGCACGCAGGTACTGATGGAAACCTGGGCGCGCCACCCCGAGTGGCCGCGTCTGACCGTCGTGCAGAGCCCGCGTGTGGCGAACGCGACCGTGCGCGCCGACAACATCGAGCATCGTGTCGGCTATCTGGATGATGGGGAACTGCGCCATCTGCAGAACGCGCATCGCTTCCACGTGTGCCCGTCGGAGACCGAGGGTTTCGGCCATTACCTGATGGAAGGTCTGAGCGTCGGCGCGGTGGTGCTGGCCACCGATGCGCAGCCGATGAACGAGCTGGTGGACGCCACGCGCGGCGTGCCCATCCGCGCCCATGCCGCCGGACCGCTACGACTGGCACACCGCCATGCGGTGTCGCCGGAATCGATCGAGGACGCCGTGCAGCTCGCGCTGGAGTTGAGCGCGTTGCAGTGCGAGGACCTGGGCATCGCCGCGCGCCAGTTCTTCCAGCGCCATCGGCGCATGTTCCTGTCGCGGATGCGGGCCACGTTCGAGGGATTGCTGAAGCCGGCCGGCATGCCGCTGGCGCCCGGCGACGCCGCATGGCCACCGTGACATGGTGCCGCGCCGCCAGGCAAACAATCGCACGCTGGCCGCCGCGCTGAGCGGACTCGCACGCGAGCCGCTCACGGACGCCGGCGTCGTGCGACGTCGTGTGTTCGTAGTCGGCTGTCCGAGATCCGGCACCACGCTGCTGCAATCGCTGCTGCACGCGCATTCCGACATCCACTCATTGCCGGAGACACACTTCTTCCAGCATCTGCTGGCGAGCGAAGAGTCGCGCATGTGCGGCGCGGACGACGTTGAGCCGCGGCGGCACCGGCGCGAATGCAGACGCCGCACGCTTGCGGCGGCCGGCTGGGTCGTTCGGCGCAGGGCGCGTCGTGCGTGGCAGGCGCTCGCCGCTGCGGGCCTTGCGATCGAGCCGCCCCGCGGCATCGAGGCGTGGCGGCTACGTGCACACGCACGGGCCTTCACGGCGGCAATGGATCGCGCCTGCCGTGCGCGGTGCACCTCGGTCTGGGTGGAAAAGACACCGGATCACCTGTTCTACATCGCCGCCATCCAGGCCCTGATACCCGATGCGCGCTTCCTGCACGTCGTTCGCGATGGTGCCGAGGTGGCCGCGTCGTTGCACCACGCTGCGCGCCAGTACGCACCGTGGCGGCCGTTCCTCGACGTTGAGCGTTGCGTGGATCGTTGGGAGCGCGCGACGACGGAGAGCCTGCGTTGGCTGGACGATCCGTTGCACCGGCTGGTGCGTTACGAGGACCTGGTCGCCTCGCCGCAATCCACGCTGCGTGGCGTTCTGAATTTCATCGGTTGTCGTGATGATGCCGGTTTATGGCAGCGCTACCCGCGTTCGGCGACCGAGCTGATCGCCGCGGACGAACCATGGAAGCAGGGCAACCTGCAGCCGATCACGCCGCGGCGGCAGTTCGAGGCGGTCTTCGATGACGCGCAGCAGCAGCGTGTCCATGAGCGGCTTGCGTCGTTCGCTCCGCAGATCACGCGACTGCGCTAAACCGGTGGTGAACACGCACGCAAACGTGTCGTGTTCGACATGGAGCGCCAATCGCAGGCAATGAACGACGCGCAATCTGGTCGCGTTCCCGGCGAGGACGCCATCGCTTCCCCCTCCGCGATGGCGTCGTCACCGGCCCGGATGACCGTGACATCCGAGCGCCGGACCCGTCGGGAACGTTGGTGGTTGGGCAGGAAGGCGAAGTCTGAAAGCTTGAGGTTCTCTCTCTCTCTCCACTTCGATCTTCCGCTTCGTCTTCCTGTCCTCTTTTCCCTCACGCCATGTGTCGGCGCCGCCACGCGGTGGCAAACGCCGACAACGTCGAGATGACAGCCTGCGCGCCGTGCGAATGGGCACGGCCGGACCGAACGAGGAGATTCCATGCTTCACACCGCAATAGCCTGGCGGCGCACCTGCGTGCTGGCGCTGCTGTTCGCCGTCGCGGCCCCGGCCGCCGCCGCCGACGATCCGCCGCCACCGCCGGGCGACCATGCCGGTTTCGACGCCGCGTTGCGCGACTGTGCCGCCGAGCAGGGCTTGCCGCCGCCGGCACGCGGCTCGGGCGAGAAGCGTCGTCCGCCCACGGACGGCAAGCGTCCCGATCGCGCAAAGATGGACCAGTGCCTGAAAGCGAAGGGCTTCGAGCCGCCGCCGCATCGCGACCGTCCGCCGCCGCGCGCCTGGGACGACGAGGACGAATAGCCCTCGCCATGCCGCCCGGAACGGATGCTAGAAGCGAGACGCGGTCAGCGTGACGTCGGCCCACTGCCACGCCGCCTGCCGGCGGCGTTCGGTGTCGGCGGCGGCGTCGGTCTGCTTGAGCTTCTTCTGCGCCTGCGCCAGTCCGTGCAACGACCAGCCGTTGTCCGGGAACCGCTTCAGGTCTTCCTGATACACGACGAGGGCTTCCCTGGCGCGGCCGGCGTCAAGCAGCGCCGCGCCGAGGTACGGCCGCACCGGCAACGGCCAGTCGGGCGGTTCGTTGTAGTTGAGCCGGTCCTCGGCCTCGACGGCCGCGCGCAACGCGGCGATGCCGGCCTTGCGGTCGCCACGCGCCAGCGCGATCTCGCCGCGCAGCATGTTTTGCGCGACCGCCAGCACGTGGTCGGCGCGATTGATGTCCCACAGCACCACCTTCTGCATCGCCGGGTCCTCGGCGATGGCCTGCAGCTTCAGGTATTCCTTCTGTCCCTCTCCGGCCTTGCGCTGGCGCACCAGTGCCATGCCGCGCGCGAAGTGCCAGATGGCGCGCGGGTAGGGCAGGTCGGACGGCGGCTGGTCGCTGGCAAGGATCGCGTCCCACTCGCCGAACCGCACCTTCGCGAACAGCGGCGCGACGACGAACTGCTGCATGAAGTTCATCGCCTCCATCTGCTGCGGGTCGACGCGCTGCGCGGTCTGCTCTGCCGCCTGCATGGCCAGCGTGCGCGAGCCGTGCAGCGCCGCGGTCATCGCCGCGAAGTGCCAGTTGTGCGGCACGTAACCCAGCGGGTACGCGCCGTTGCTGCCGCGGCAGACGGCCAGGAAATCCTTGTCGGCGGTGCTGGCCGCCAGGTTGCTGAGCGTGGCGTCGTGGTAGCGCCCCACGCGGATGTACACGTGCGCGGGCATGTGCACCAGATGGCCCGAGCCCGGCGCCAGCGATGCCAACCGATCCGCGTACGGTTCGGCGCGCTCGGGATGTTCGGAAGCTTCGACCGCGTGGATGTAGTAATGCGCCGCGCCGATGTGGCGCGGGTTGCGCTTGAGCACGGTCTCCAGGGACGAAACGATGGCGTCGGTGTACTGCGTCGGCTCGCCCTGCGCGTTCCAGTACGCCCAGGGCGTCAGGTCCATCAGCGATTCGGCGTAGAGCGTGACGATGTCGTCGTCCTGCGGGAACCGCTTCGCCGCGTCCGCCATCGCCTTCGCATAGGCCTCGTCCAGCGGCTTGCGGTCCTGCGGTGCCGGCGTGACGTAGCGCCTGGTCAGGGCGGCGATCAGCGCCTGGTCGGCCGGCCTGGCGTTGGCCGAAAGCGATTGCGCGCGCAGCGCCAGCGTCGTGGCATCGGCGGCCAGGTCCGGCGACATCGGCAGGTTGATGTTGGGCCCCACCACCAGCGCCTGCCCCCAGGCGCACATCGCGCACTTGGGATCCAGACGCTCCGCCTCGGCGAACGCGCGCGCGGCGGCCTCGTGGTTGAAGCCGTACGCCAGCCGCAGGCCTTGGTCGAAGTAGCGCTGCGCCTGCGGCACGGACGTGCCGATGTCGCGGTGCAGGTCGCCGAAAGTGTCGAACAGCGGCGGGGCGGCCGCCGCGCCGCTGTCGTCGCGCGCGGAAGGCCGACAGCCGGCCAGCAGCGCCAGCACGATGAATGCGGAGAGGAGACGGGGCGAGGATGTCATGGCGGAACCCCGGTACGAAGGGCATCAGGTCAACCAACGCGAATCGTCCATTCCCACGGTCATCGACGGGGCAACCGTTGCGCCTGCAACCGTTTCGCCGCGCGATGTTGCAGTGCGGTAGGCTCGACGGATGACCGCACAGACCGAGCCCGCCGCCCAAGCCGCTGCCGCCGAAGAACCGCTGCGCGTGGTCGATTTCGCCCCGCACGATGCATTGCTGCGCGAGGACGTCAAAACCGTTGGCGCATTGGTAGGCGAGATCCTGGCCGAACAGCGCGGGCCGCAGTTCCTGGCCGAGGTCGAACGCCTGCGCCGCGCCGCGATCCGCCGCCGCGAGGCCAACGCGCCCGTCGGCGAACTTGCGCAGGCGCTGGGCAACGTCGAACTGGAGCACGCCGGCGATCTGGTCCGCGCCTTCGCCACGTACTTCCAGGCGGTCAACGTGGCCGAGCGCGTGCACCGCATCCGCCGACGCCGCGACTACGAACGCCAGGGTGAGCACCTGCAGCCAGGCGGCCTGCGCGAGGTGCTGGCCACGCTGGCGGCGCAGGGCGTGGGCCTGGACGAAATCGTCGCGCTGCTGCGACGGCTGCGCATCGAGCCGGTGTTCACCGCGCACCCCACCGAGGCGGTGCGGCGCGCGCTGCTGGAGAAGGAACGGCAGATCGTCACCTGCCTCATCGACGACATCGACCGCACGCGCACGCCGTACGAGCACCGGACCGACCTGGAGCGCATGCGCCTGGCGCTCACCGCCAGCTGGCAGACGGCCGAAGCACCGCCTGCGAAGCCGAGCGTGGCGGACGAGTTCGAGCACGTCGGCTTCTACCTGTCCGACGTGCTGTATCGCGTGCTGCCGGTGTTCTACGAACTGTTCGAGGACGCCCTGCGCGAGACCTACGGCGAAGGCCTGCCGGTGCCGACCGTGCTCGGCTTCGGCACGTGGGTGGGCGGCGACATGGATGGCAACCCGAACGTCGGCGCCGACACCATCGCCGCATCGCTGGCCGGGCAGCGTTCGCTGGTGCTGGCCCGTTACCGCCAGGATGTGGCGTCACTGGGCGAACTGCTGAGCCAGTCGCTCAGCCGCGTCGGCGTGGCGGACGCCGTGCTCGCGCGCATCGAGGAGTATCGTTACCTGCTGCCCAAGGCCGCGGCCGCGCTGAAGCCGCGCCACGCCGACATGCCCTACCGCAACCTGCTCAGCCTGGTCGGCGCACGCCTGCGCGCGACCGCCGAGGAGCACGTCAACGGTTATCCGGACGCGACGGCGTTCCTGGCCGACATCACGCTGATCGAGGACAGCCTGCGCGTGCACCACGGCGAGCACGCTGGCGGCTTCGCCGTGCGTCGCCTGCGCCGGCGGGTGGAGTGCTTCGGCTTCCACCTGGCCAGCCTGGACCTGCGCCAGGATTCCACCACCCACGACGCGGCGCTGGCGGAACTGCTGGGCGACCCGCAGTGGGAATCGCGCCCGCGCGAGGAGCGTGCCGAACGCCTGCATGCGCTGCTCGACGGCAGCGCGCCTGCCCCGAGCACCGGCAACGGCACCGCGCGCCCGACGCTGGACGTGTTCCGCGCGGTCGCACGCCTGCGCC
>NZ_DASRTS010000017.1:0-14572 GCF_035655815.1 Lysobacter sp. | reverse complement strand
CCACTCCGCCGGGTTCAGCCCGCGCTGGGCGAGCTCGGTGCGCACCCGGATGGGGTCCGCGCCCTCCTTGTCGATCTTGTTCACCGCGACGACGATCGGGACCTCGGCCGCCTTCGCGTGGTCGATCGCCTCGTCGGTCTGCGGCTTGGCGCCGTCGTCGGCCGCGACCACGATGACCGCGATGTCGGTCACGCGGGCGCCGCGGGCGCGCATCGCCGTGAACGCCTGGTGGCCGGGGGTGTCGAGGAAGGTGATGACCTTCTCGCCCTGGTGGACCTGGTAGGCGCCGATGTGCTGCGTGATGCCGCCGGCCTCGCCCGCCGCCACTTCGGTCTGGCGGATCGCGTCCAGCAGCGAGGTCTTGCCGTGGTCGACGTGGCCCATGATGGTCACGACCGGCGGACGCGCGGCCTTCTCGCCCTGCGTCTCTTCCACGTGCGCCAGCAGCGCATCCTCGGCGGTCGCGGCGTCGGCCTTCACCACCACGTGGCCGAGTTCCTCGGTCACCAGCGCAGCGGTGTCGTGGTCGATGCTCTGGTTGATGGTCGCCATGACGCCCATCTTGAACAGCGCCTTGACCACGTCGCCGCCCTTGAGTGCCATCTTCTGCGCCAGGTCGGCGACAGTGATGGTCTCGCCGATGGCGACTTCGCGCACGATCGGAGCGGTGGGACGGGTGAAACCGCTGCCGGAGCGCGACTGCTCGGCCTGCCGGCGCGGCGGCTTGGCCTTGCCGCGCGAGCTGCTGGAGCGGCGCGCACGATCGGTCGCGCTCAGGTGCATCTGGCCGGCGAAGCGGTTGGTACGGTCGTCGTCCTCGACGCCCGTGACCATCGCGTGCGAGCCGCGCGGCTTGTGGGCCGGCGCACCGCGTGCGGGTTCGGGCGCGCGGGCCGGCGCAGGCTTGGGATGGCCATGGCCGTGACCGTGGCCGGCCACCTTGCGTACGGGCTCTTCGTCGCGCTCTTCCACGACCGCGCTGGCATCGGCCAGGCGGGCGCGCTCTTCTTCCTCGGCCTTCTGGCGGGCGACTTCCTCCGCCTGGCGACGGGCGGCATCGGCCTCGTCGGCACGACGCTTGTCCTCGGCCGCAAGACGCTGCTGCTCGGCCAGGTTGCGCTGCTTGGATTCCTCCAGCTTGCGCAGGATTTCCGCGCGCTCGTCGTCGCCATCGGCACCCGCGGCGCCTTCGGTCGGCTTGACCAGCGTGACCTTCTTGCGCACGACCACGTCGACGGTGGTCTTGTTCTTGCCGCCGCCGACGGTGATTTCCTGCTTGCGGCTGCGGTTGAGGGTGATCTTCTTCGCCGCGTCGCCGGACTCGGCCTTGTCGGCCTTGCCGTGGGCGCGCTTGAGGAAGCCGAGCAGCTTGACTTTCTCGATGCTGGTCACGACCTGGTCGGGGCCGCTGAAGCTCATGCCGGCCTCGGCCAGCTGCTCCAGCAACTTCTCGACCGGCGTGTTCACCAGTTCGGCCAGCTTGCGGATGGTGGTTTGCTGCGACATTCGGATTCCGTGTCCTCTTGGCGCGGGACGGGTCCCGCGCGTGTTGGCGTCATTCTAGCCCCGGCGTGCGGGGCAGGCCGACGCGGTACTCATTCGAACCAGTGCTTGCGCGCTTCCATGATCAGCGCGGCGGCACGGGCCTCGTCGATGCCATCGATATCGGTCAGCTCGTCGGTGGCCAGGTCGGCCAGGTCGTCGCGGGTCACGACGCCACGAGCGGCCAACGCGTACGCAGTGGCTTCGTCCATGCCGTCCAGTTCGAGCAGGTCGGCCGAGGGCTGGTGTTCCTCGAGCTCCTCTTCCGCGGCCAGCGCCTCGTTGAGCAGCGCGTCGCGGGCGCGCGAACGCAGCTCCTCGACGATGTCCTCGTCGAAGCCCTCGACCGCAAGCAGCTCGCCGACCGGCACGTAGGCGATTTCCTCGACCGTGCTGAAGCCTTCCGAGACCAGGATGCCGGCGATTTCCTCGTCGACCTCCAGCTTGTCCTGGAACAACTGGCGCGCCGCGGCCTGCTCGGCCTCGGACTTCGCGGTGACCTGGTCCTGGGTCATCACGTTGAGCTGCCAGCCCGACAGGCGGCTGGCCAGGCGCACGTTCTGGCCGCCCTTGCCGATCGCCTGCGCCAGACGGTCCTCGGCCACGGCCAGGTCCATCGAGTGCTTCTCTTCATCGACGATGATCGACTGCACTTCGGCCGGCGCCATCGCGTTGATCACGAACTGCGCCGGGTTGTCCGACCACAGCACGATGTCCACGCGCTCGCCGTTGAGCTCGTTGCTCACCGCCTGCACGCGCGAACCGCGCATGCCGATGCACGCGCCGATGGGATCGGTGCGGTTGTCGTGCGCGACCACGGCAATCTTCGCGCGGTCGCCCGGATCGCGCGCACAGGCCTTGATCGAAACCAGGCCCTGCCCGACTTCCGGCACCTCGAGCTTGAACAGCTCCATCATGAATTCCGGCGCCGCACGGCTGATGAACAGCTGCGGGCCGCGGGGCTCGCTGCGCACGTCGTACAGGTAGCCGCGCACGCGGTCGCCGGTGCGCAGCGCATCGCGCGGAATGCCCTTGTCCTTCGGGATGATGGCTTCGGCGTTGCCGCCCAGATCCACGTAGATGTTGCCGCGCTCCACGCGCTTGACCACGCCGGTGACCAGTTCGCCCACGCGATCCTTCCACGCATCGACGACCTGCTGGCGCTCGGCTTCGCGCACGCGCTGCACGATCACCTGTTTGGCGGCCTGCGCGGCGATGCGGCCGAACTCGGGATTCTCGATCTGCTCCTCGATGTAGTCGCCGACCTCGACGCCCTCGACTTCGTCGATGGCATCCATCAGGCGGATCTGGCGATCGGGCGACTCCATCACCACGTCGTCGGCGACGACTTCCATGCGACGGAAGGTCTCGTAGCTGCCGTCCTTCTGGTCGATCGTCACGCGCACCAGCACGTCCTGGTCGTGGTAGCGCTTTTTGGCGGCCGACGCCAGCGCGGCCTCGATGGCCTCGAAGATGACCTCACGAGGCACGCCCTTCTCGTTGGCGACTGCATCGACGACCAGCAACAGTTCCTTGCTCATCTCTCAGACTCCGCACGGTCGGCGCATGCGCGCCCCGGCATTTGGTGGTGATTTGATGTGGTTACTTCTTTGCCTTCGAAGCGCCACCCTTCGGCGCGCCCTTCGATGGCTTGTCCTTGCCCGGCTTCGTCGGAGCCAGGCCCAGCGCCGCCCAGTCGGGCACCAGCCGGGCCTTGTCGATGTTCTCGAACGACACGACGAACTCGTTACCGTCCAGCAGGAAGACGACGTTGCCGCCCTCCACGCGCACGATCTGCGCCTGCAGGCGGCGGCGACCGTCCTGCGGCAGCTTCAGCGTGACCTTGGCGGTCTCGCCCGCGAAACGCTCGTAATGCGCCTGCGTGAACAGTGGGCGATCCAGGCCCGGCGAGGAAACCTCCAGCGTGTACTGCCCGCTGATGGGGTCTTCCACGTCGAGCTGGGCGGAGACCTCGCGGCTGACCGCTTCGCAATCCTCGATGGTCACGGAGCGCGGCTGACCGTCCTCGCCGCCCGCCTGATCGGCAGGGACGTCGATATACAGACGCAGCACCGCACTGCCGGGCGCAGGAAGGTACTCCGCTCCCAGCAGCTCGACACCCAGCGACCTCACGGTCGGAGCGAGCAGGTTCGCGATTTCGACTG
Source organism: Lysobacter sp. (assembly GCF_035655815.1). Lineage (NCBI taxonomy): Bacteria > Pseudomonadati > Pseudomonadota > Gammaproteobacteria > Lysobacterales > Lysobacteraceae > Lysobacter > Lysobacter sp. Next base: position 10,865 of record NZ_DASRTS010000017.1, on the reverse strand, counting down.
CCTTATCCGTCACGCTCTGAACTCCGCCTGGCGATCGTCCGATCGCTGCATGCATCAATGCACACGCCAATGAAAAACCCGGCCCTGCGACTTGCACTTCCGAGCACGTGCCTGCGGGCACGAAAACGACAAAGGGCCCTTGCGGGCCCCTTGTCCGTACAGCTGGATTTCGGTGTGACGGCGCGAGCAGAGCGCCATCACCAAGCCCGAGCCTTTGGCCTAGGAAACGCCCGGATCCCGGACTTTTCCCGGGACCTCGTCATCGAGAGGTCCCTGGCCGAAGCTGGTAGCGGGGGCAGGATTTGAACCTGCGACCTTCGGGTTATGAGCCCGACGAGCTGCCAGACTGCTCCACCCCGCATCAGGCCGACCATGATAACGGTCGACTTAAAACTACGCAAGCCCGATTCATGAATTCATTCGGGCCGCGCTGAACGTTCCGCTCAGCCAGCGAATGCCCGCTGGCACCACGCCATGATCGGATTCCACGCAAGGCCCAGCGCGATCAGCGCCAGCGCGTTCACACCGAAGGCGATGCGCAGCGGACGGTTGTCGCTGGGCTGCATCGCCTCGCCTTCCGGTTCATCGAAATACATGACCTTGATGACGCGCAGGTAGTAGAACGCGCCCACCACCGCGAACACCACGCCTACCAGGGTCAACCACAGCATGTCGCCCTGCAGCGCCGCGCGCAGTACCGCCAGCTTGGCCCAGAAGCCAAGGAACGGCGGCACGCCCGCCAGCGAGGCCATCACGCACAGAACCAGTCCCGCCATCCAGGGGTTGCGCGCGTTCAGGCCCTTGTAGTCGTTGATGCGGTCGGCCTCGAAGCCGCGACGCGACAGCACGATGATCGCGCCGAAGGCTGCCGCCGACATGAGCGCGTAGCTGATCGCGTAGAACAGCGCCGCGGCGAACCCTTCGCGGCCGCCACCTGCCAGGCCGACGAACAGGAAACCCACGTGCGAAACGGTCGAGTACGCGAGCAGGCGCTTGAGATTGCTCTGCACCATCGCGCTGAGATTGCCGATGGCCAGCGACAGCACGGCCACGGCGGCCAGCATCAGGCGCCAGTGCTCCTCGAACGGTGCGGCGCCGATTTCCAGCAGGCGATAGGTCATGCCGAAGGCCGCCAGCTTGGGAGCCGAGCCGATGAACAGCGTGATCGGAGTCGGCGCGCCGTGATAGACGTCCGGCAGCCACATGTGGAACGGCGCGGCACCGAACTTGAACGCGATGCCCGCCACCACGAACACCACGCCGGTGATCAGCATCAGCGACGACGAGTTGGCGCGGGCGGCGTCGGCGATCTGGTCGAGCTGCAGCGTGCCGGTCGCGCCGTAGATCAGCGACAGGCCGTACAGCAGCAGGCCCGACGCCAGGGCGCCCAGGACGAAGTACTTGATCGCGGCTTCCGAAGCCAGCGGGCTGTCGCGGTCGATGGCGACCAGTGCGTACGAGCACAGCGCCAGCATTTCCAGGCCCAGGTACACCATCACCAGGCTGCCCGAGGACACCAGCAGCATCATGCCGGCGGTCGCGAACAGCATCAGCACCGACACTTCGCCCTTGTAAAGGTCGCGGGCGCGCAGGTACGGCCAGGTGTAGATCATCGACAGGATGCCGACGACGCCGATGGTCACCTTCATGACGTCGGCCGCGGTGTCGCGGATGAACATCCCGCTGAGCACGGTGCCCTGACCACCCACGCCGGTGGCGACCATGAGGGTGGCCACCGCCAGCACGGCGATGGCGAACAGATGGCTCACGACGCGGCGGCGCTCGTCCAGGAACAGGTCGAGCATCAGCAGCGCGAACGCGCCGAGGATGACCACCAGTTCGGGCAGCAGCGGCAGGATGTCGGCGACGGAGCGGACAGGCATGTTCATGCGCTACAACCTCAAAGCTTCGACGAGGCGATCTGCGTCGCCAGGTTCGCGATGGAAGGCTCCATCAGGTCGGTCAGGGGCTTCGGCCACACGCCCAGCAGCAGCACACCGATGGCGAACACGCCCAGCACGAAGGCTTCGCGCGCGTTGATGTCCTCCAGCTCGGCAACGTGTGCGTTGCCCACCTCGCCCCAGATGGTGCGCTTGACCAGCCACAGCGTGTAGGCGGCGCCGATGATCAGCGTGGTCGCCGCGACGAAGCCGATCAGCGGGTGCTTCTGGAAGCTGGCCAGGATCACCATGAACTCGCCGACGAAACCGGACGTGCCCGGCAAGCCCGAGTTGGCCATGGCGAAAAGGACCACGAACGCCGCGAACCAGGGCATCACGTTGGCCACACCGCCGTAGTCCTTGATCATGCGCGTGTGCATGCGGTCGTACAGCACGCCCACGCACGAGAACATCGCGCCCGACACGAAGCCGTGGCTGATCATCTGCACCATCGCGCCCTGCAGGCCAAGGCGGGCCGCATCGGTATTGCCGTAGTCACGCACCAGCGCGAACGAAATGAACGTGCCCAGCGTGACGAAGCCCATGTGCGAAACCGACGAATACGCGATCAGCTTCTTCATGTCGTCCTGCGCCAGCGCGACGAGGCCGACGTAAACCACCGCGATCAGGCTCAGCGCGATGACCAGCCACGCCCACTCGGCGCCGGCGTCGGGCACGATCGGCAACACGAAACGAACGAAACCGTAGCCACCGATCTTCAGCATGATCGCGGCCAGGATCACCGAGCCGGCCGTGGGCGCTTCCACGTGCGCATCTGGCAACCACGTATGGACCGGGAACATCGGCACCTTGACCGCGAAGGCGATCAGGAATCCGAAGAACAGCCACATCTGTTCGGTGGCGTTCAGCGACAGCGCATACATGTCGGCCAACTGCCAGCTGCCACCCTTGAGGTACAGGTAGATCAGCCCGATCAGCATGAACAGCGAACCGAGGAACGTGTACAGGAAGAACTTGATCGACGCGTACACGCGGCGCGGGCCGCCCCACACGCCGATGATGATGAACATCGGGATCAGCATGCCCTCGAAGAACACGTAGAACAGCATCGCGTCCAAGGCGGCGAACACGCCGACCATCAGGCCTTCGAGGATGAGGAACGCGGCGTAGTACTGGCTGACGCGCTTGTCGATCGACGTCCAGGCGCCAATCATCGCCAGCAGCGTCGTCAGCGTGGTCAGGCCGATCAGCGCGGCGGAAATGCCGTCGACACCCAGGTGATAGCGGATGTCGTAGGCCGGGATCCACTCACGGTTCTCGACGAACTGCATGGCCGGGCTCGCCATGTCGAACCCGGTGAACAGCGGGATGCTCGCCAACAGGGCCAGCAGGGCCACCGCCGTGGCGAACCAGCGCGCCGCACCGGCGCGCTCGTTGCCGAACGCCAGCGTCGCCGCGCCGCCGAGGATCGGCAGCCAGATCAGCAGGCTGAGCAGGAAGGAAGTGCTTTGCAAGGGCTCGGGGTTCACGTCGGGTCCTTGTCGGGATTAGCGCCAGTAGCGGATCAGCACGGCCAGCAAAGCAATCAGGCCGATGATCATCGCGAAGGCGTAGTGATAGAGATAGCCGGACTGGAGCCGACGGGTGAGGCGAGCGACCAGGTCGACGACGCGTGCGCTGCCGTTGACCGCGACGCCGTCGATCAGATGGGTGTCGATGGCACGCGAGGCCTTGCCCAGGCCCAGGCCGCCGCCGGCGAAGCCGTCGATCCACAGGTTGTCGAAGCCGTACTTGTTCTCCAGCACCCGCACAGGCCATGCGAACACGCGGCGCGCCTTCGCGGGCAGCTCAGGCTTCCACCAGTACATGATGGTCGCCAGCGCGAAGCCCGCCAGGGTCAGCCAGAACGCCGGCGCCATGAAGCCGTGCACCGCGTACTTCACCGGGCCGTGCCAGACCTCCTTGCCCACCATCGCGACCGTGTCGCGCGCGGCGGACACGTCGATAGCGCCGAGGAAGAATGGCAGTTGCTGGTAGTGGCCGCTCCAGTCGGTGCCGAAGAGCATCGGACCGACCGTGAAGAAGCCGATCAGCACCGACGGAATCGCGAGGAGGATCAGCGGCACCGTGACGACCCACGGAGACTCGTGCGGCTCGACAGGGCCGTGATGACCGTGGCCATGATCGTCGTGCGACGCGTGCGCATGCTCGCCGTGGCCGTGCTCGTCGGCATCGTGCTGCTGATGTCCGTGCGCGTCGTGCGCCTGCGCGTCATGATCGTGCCCATGCGCGTCGCGGAAGCGCTCCTTGCCATGGAAGGTCAGGTAAAGCAGGCGGAAGCTGTAGAACGCGGTAACGAAGGCGCCCAGCAGCACGGCCCAGTACGCGTAGGTGGCGATCCAGCTGTGCCCTTCCCTCGCGTGTTCCGCGGCGGCCTCGATGATGGTGTCCTTCGAGTAGAAGCCGCTGAAGAACGGCGTGCCGATCAGCGCCAGCGTGCCGAGCAGCATCGTCCAATACGTGACGGGCATGTACTTCTTCAGGCCGCCCATCTTGCGCATGTCCTGCTCGTGGTGCATGCCGATGATGACCGAGCCCGCACCCAGGAACAGCAGCGCCTTGAAGAAGGCATGCGTCATCAGGTGGTACACGCCCGCGCTGTAGGCCGACACGCCCAGCGCGACCGTCATGTAGCCCAGCTGCGACAGGGTCGAGTACGCGACCACGCGCTTGATGTCGTTCTGCACGATGCCGATCAGGCCGGTCCAGAACGCGGTGGTGGCGCCGATGAACAGCACGAACATCAGTGCGGTTTCCGACAGCTCGAACAGCGGCGACATGCGCGCGACCATGAAGATCCCTGCGGTCACCATCGTCGCGGCGTGGATCAGCGCGGAGATCGGCGTTGGGCCTTCCATCGAGTCCGGCAGCCACACGTGCAGCGGGACCTGCGCCGACTTGCCCATCGCACCGACGAACAGGCAGATGCAGATCACGGTGGCGACCGACCAGGTCCATGGCGAGGTCAGCGTGATGGTCTTGCCGAACAGCGTCAGCGCACCCGACCACACGGTCATTTCCGCGCCATTGATCAGCGGCGCATTGGCGAACACCGTGCCGTAGTCGAGCGAGCCAAACATCAGCAGCACGCCGGCAATGCCGAGCAGGAAGCCGAAGTCGCCCACGCGGTTGACCAGGAACGCCTTGAGGTTGGCGAAAACGGCGGTCGGGCGCTTGAACCAGAAGCCGATCAGCAGGTACGAGACCAGACCCACTGCTTCCCAGCCGAAGAACAGCTGGAGGAAGTTGTTGCTCATCACGAGCATCAACATCGAGAAGGTGAACAGCGAGATGTAGCTGAAGAATCGCTGGTAACCATCGTCATCGGCCATGTAGCCGATGGTGTAGATGTGCACCAGCAGCGAGACGAAGGTGACGACCACCATCATCATCGCGGTCAGCTTGTCGACCATGAAACCGATGTGCGCCTCGATGCCGCCTACCTGGAACCAGGTATAGACGTTCTCGTTGAACGGCGCGGCGCCCTGCAGCAGCTGCCACAGCACCTGCATCGACAGCAGGCAGCTCACCGCCACGCCGAGGATGGTGACCCAGTGGGCGCCGGCGCGCCCGACCTGGCGACGGAACAGGCCGGCGATGATGGCGCACAGCAACGGGGCCAGCACGATCGCCAGCAGGACGGTCTTGGAGATTGCGTGCTCCACGATAGCGTTCTCCACCGCGTCAGCCCTTCATCGAATCGATTTCGGCCACGTTGATCGTGCGCCGGTTGCGGAACAGCGTGACCAGAATGGCCAAGCCGATGGCGGCTTCGGCCGCGGCGACGGTCAGGATGAAGAACACGAACACCTGACCGGCCGGATCGGCCAGCTGGCGCGAGAACGCGACGAAGTTGATGTTGACCGCCAGCAGCAGCAGCTCCAGCGACATCAGCAGCATGATCACGTTCTTGCGGTTGAGGAAGATGCCGGCAACGCTGATGCAGAACAGCACCGCACCCAGCGCCAGGTAATGGCCGAGCGCAAGCCCGGCTCCGAAGAATTCGCTCACGGCTTGCCCTCCTCTGCCGGAACCTCGGTCGACGCGGGCACGGCCGGCTTGACCGCGTCCATCTTGACCATGCGCACGCGGTCGGCCGCACGGACGCGCGCCTGGGCCGACGGATTCTGGTGCTTGGCACCGACGCGACGACGCAGGGTCAGCGTGACCGCCGCGATCACGGCGACAGTCAGGATGACCGCGGCCACTTCGAACGGCAGCAGGAACTGGGTGAATAGTGCGCGCGCGATCCATTGCGTGTTGCCGGCGACGGACGGATCGGCGGGGAAGGCCGTCACCACGTTCGCCTTGACGCCGATCAGCGTCAGCATTTCCACCAGCATGACCACGGCGACCACCAGGCCGATCGGCAGATAGCGCACGTAGCCCTCGCGCAGCGGTGCCACGTCGATGTCGAGCATCATCACCACGAACAGCAGCAACACCATGACCGCGCCGACATAGACCAGGATCAGCGCGACACCGAGGAATTCGGCGCCCGCGATGATCCAGGTGCAGGCCACGGAGAAGAACGTCAGCACCAGCAGCAGCACCGCGTGCACCGGGTTGCGCACGCTGATGACGCCGACGGCCGCGGCAGTGGCGACCGCCGCGAAGACGAAGAAGGCAATCTGGGCGAGATCCATGTTCGTCAGGCCCTCAACGGAAAGGTGCGTCGGCGGCGCGGCGTTCGGCGATCTCGGCTTCGAGACGGTCGCCGATGGCCAGCAGCTGCGGCTTGGTCACGATGTTCTGGCCGCGCCGGTCGAAGTGGTACTCGTGCACGTGGGTTTCCACGATCGAGTCCACCGGGCAGGATTCCTCGCAGAACCCGCAGAAGATGCACTTGAACAGGTCGATGTCGTAACGCGTGGTGCGGCGGGTGCCGTCCTCGCGCTTGGTCGAATCGATGGTGATGGCCAGCGCCGGGCAGACCGCCTCGCACAGCTTGCAGGCGATGCAGCGCTCTTCGCCGTTCGGATAGCGGCGCAGCGCGTGCACGCCGCGGAAGCGCGGCGACTGCGGCGTCTTCTCCATCGGGTACATCAGCGTGTACTTCGGCTTGAACAGGTACTTGGCGGTGAGGCCCAGTCCCTGCGCCAGCTCGATGAGCAGCAGGCTCTTGAAATAGGAAACGATGCGATTCATGCCTGACTGATCCTTACTTGCCCGGCTCGAAGATGCCGAAGTACGCCATCAGCGCAACCACGCAGATCCAGGCGATGGTCAGCGGGATGAACACCTTCCAGCCCAGGCGCATGATCTGGTCGTAGCGGTAGCGCGGGAACGACGCGCGGAACCAGATGAAGCAGCTGGCGAAGAAGAAGACCTTGGCGAACAGCCACCACCAGCCGTCGACCGACAGCAGCGGGATGCCGAGGCCGTGGAACGGGCTCAGCCAGCCGCCGAGGAAGAAGATCGAGGTCAGGAAGCTGATCAGGATCATGTTCGCGTATTCGGCGAGGAAGAACAGCGCGAACGCCGAACCCGAATACTCGACCATATGGCCGGCCACGATTTCCGATTCGCCTTCCACCACGTCGAACGGCGCGCGGTTGGTCTCGGCGACACCGGAGATGAAGTACACGACGAACAGCGGCAGCATCGGCACCCAGAACCACTCGAGCGCGCCGGCGTTGCCGGCCTGCGCCATCACGATCTCGGTGAGGTTGAGGCTGCCGGCGCCGACCATCACGCCGACCATCGCGAAGCCCATCGCGATTTCGTACGACACCACCTGCGCCGCGGCGCGCATGGCGCCGAGGAACGCGTACTTCGAGTTGGATGCCCAGCCGGCCAGGATGATGCCGTACACGCCCAGCGAGGTCATCGCCAGCAGGTACAGCAGGCCCGCGTTCGCGTTGGACAGCACCAGCTGCGCGTCGAACGGAACCACGGCCCAGGCGGCGAACGCCGGCGCCAGCGCGATCAGCGGCGCGAGCTTGTACAGGAAGTTCTCCGCCTTGGTCGGCTGGATCACCTCCTTGAACAGCAGCTTGAACACGTCGGCGAAGGCCTGGAGGATGCCCATGCCCACGTACATCGGCCCGTGGCGCACGTGCATCCAGCCGATGAGCTTGCGCTCCCAGACGACGTAGAAGGCTACGGCGATGATCACCGGCATGGCGATCACCAGCACCTTCAGGACGATCCAGAGGACGGCGCCGAGATTGCCGAACGACAGCAGCCAGTCGCGGAACGGATCAAACATGGATTACGCCCTCCCCGCCTGCACGCGACCCGACATCGGCGCGGTGGCGCCGTGTCCGGTCTCGATCCATACGGTGCCCGGGGCAACCTTTTCGCTCACCGATACGGGAAGCGTCGCGGTGCCCGCGGCGGTGTTGAACTTGGCAACCACGCCGTCGACCAGACCGAACGTCGAGGCATCCTGCGGATGCAGCACGGCCCTGGGTTCGACGTTGAGGGGATGCGACTGCAGCGCCGGAGCGCGACGAACCACCGCATCGCTGCGATAGATCGCGATGCTGGCGGCCACTTCCAGACCCTCGCCCGCAGCGATCGGCGAGTTGCCGGCCACGACATTCACGTCGCGCATCTGCATGCCGGCGCGGAGGCCGGCCAGGTCGACGAACTCGAAGCCCTTGGCCTGCAGTTCTCCACCGAGGGCGCGCAGCACGCGCCAGCCGGCACGCGCCTGCCCCGGCAGCTTGCCGCCGGCGACGGTCGCCTGCTGGCGGCCATCGAGGTTGGTCAGCGTGGCGTCGATCTCCGGCAGCAGGCCGATCGGCAGGATCACGTCGGCCACGGCGCGCGTGGAACGGCATGCGAAGGTGCTGAATGCCACGACCTGCGCCGGATTGAGGGCCTTGGTCGCCGTCGCCGTGTCCGCGAAATCCAGTCCCGGCTCGATGCCGTACAGGATGTAGGCCGAACGCGGATCGGCCAGCATCGCCTGCGCGTCGCGCGAGGTCGGCAGGACGCCGTAGTCGGACAGGCCGACCGCGTTCGCGCCCTGCGGGATGCGGTTGATCGATGCACCGGTGGCGGCGGCGAAATCGGCACTCGCCTTGCGGATGGCCGACGCATGCGGGCCGTTCTCCGCGAGCGCGCCGACGATGACCACGGCACGCGTCGCCGCCTTCGCGGCGTCGGCCAGCGCCGTGTCGCCGAGCGTCGCCGCGATCTGCGACGGGGCGACGATGCGCTTGCTGGCGACATCGAAGGTGAAATCGAAGTCGACCGGATTGATCACGTGCACCTTGGCGCCACGCGTCCATGCCTTGCGCACGCGCTGGTTCACCAGCGGCAATTCGTGGCGCAGGTTGGAACCGACGATGACGATCAGGTCGGCGTGATCGATGTCGGCGACCGGCGCGGCAAACGTCGCCGCAGTGGCGCCATCGCTCAAATCGTGCTGCTGGATGCGGTGATCGATGTTGCCCGTGCCCAGCGCTTCAGCGAGACGTGCGAGCAGCGCGCCCTCCTCGTTCGAGGTCGCCGGATGCACCAGGATGCCGAGGCGGTCGGCGCCGTTGTCGCGCAGGATCTTCGCGGCCTTCGCCAGCGCCTCCTCCCACGAGGCCTCACGCCACTCGCCGTTCTCCTTGACCATCGGGACCGTTGCGCGGTCTTCCGCGTACAGGCCCTGGTGCGAGTAACGGTCGCGGTCCGACAGCCAGCACTCGTTGACGGCTTCGTTGTCGCGCGGGACGGTGCGCAGCACTTCGCCGCGACGCACGTGCAGGAACAGGTTGCTGCCCAGCGCATCGTGGTAGCCCAGCGATTCGCGCGCGATCAGTTCCCACGGACGCGCCTTGAACTGGAACACCTTGTTGGTCAGCGCGCCGACCGGACAGACGTCGATGACGTTGCCGGACAGCTCGGTCGTCAGCGGCTTGCCGTCGTACGTGCCGATCTGCAGGTTCTCGCCGCGGTACATGCCGCCCAGCTCGTACGTGCCGGCGATCTCCGCGGTGAAGCGCACGCAGCGCGTGCACTGGATGCAGCGGGTCATCTCGGTGGCGACCAGCGGACCGATGTCCTCGTCGGGCACTACGCGCTTGCGCTCGGCGAAGCGGCTGACCGAACGACCGTAACCCAGCGACAGATCCTGCAGCTCGCACTCACCGCCCTGGTCGCAGATCGGGCAGTCAAGCGGATGGTTGATCAGCAGGAACTCCATCACGTTGCGCTGGCTCTTGAGCGCCTTCTCGCTGCGCGTGGCGACCTTCATGCCGTCCATCACCGGCGTGGCGCAGGCCGGCGCCGGCTTCGGCATCTTCTCGACCTCGACCAGGCACATGCGGCAGTTCGCCGCGACGCTGAGCTTGTCGTGGTAGCAGAAGCGCGGGATCGGGATGCCGGCCTTGTCGGCCGCCTGGATGATCATCGAGCCCTTCGGCGCGGCCATCTCGACGCCATCGATGAAGACGGTGACGTGGTCGGGCGGAAGGTTCGGATTGACGGGCTGCGCACTCATGCGGCGGCTACCTGCTGCACGACCGTGCCGGCGGCCTCGTCGTCGACGAGGAAGCGCTTGTTGACGATCGCGTATTCGAATTCATGCCAGAAGTGGCGCAGGAAGCCCTGCACCGGCCACGCGGCGGCTTCGCCGAACGCGCAGATGGTGTGCCCTTCGATCTGGCCCGCGGCGGTGCGCAGCATGTGCAGGTCGTCGAGCGTGGCCTCGCGGTTGGCGATACGCGTGAGCATGCGGTACATCCAGCCGGTGCCTTCGCGGCAGGGCGTGCACTGGCCGCACGACTCCTTGAAATAGAAGCGCGCGATGCGCTGGCAGGCGCGCACCATGCAGGTGGTGTCGTCCATGACGATGACCGCGCCCGAGCCCAGGCCCGAACCCGCCTTCTGGATCGCGTCGTAGTCCATCGTCAGCGACATCATCGTGTCGCCCGGCAGCACCGGCATCGACGAGCCGCCCGG
>NZ_DASRTS010000016.1:0-42018 GCF_035655815.1 Lysobacter sp. | reverse complement strand
GCCGTCGTACACGAGGTTGTGCTCGATCACGGCGCGCACGGCGCCGGCGGTGCCTTCAGGACGCAGGGTCAGCTGGTCGCCGTTCATCGAGTCTTCAAAAGAGTACATCTCCTTCTCGACGATGTCGGTGACGGCGCCGATGGCGCGTGCGAACAGGGAGGTATCCTCGACGATCGGGGTGACGATCTTCTGGTAGCCGTAGCTCTTCAGGATGGTTTCGGCGGTGTTCTCGAACAGCTCCCACATCGGCGCATCGGCCGGGAGGATGTCGTTCATGCCTTTGACGGCGACGATTTTTTCTGGTTTGGACATATTGTTAGCTCTCTTTTCGTAGGGCGGACGGCTTCGCCGTCCGCGCGTTCAACTCACGGATGCGCAGTGGCAGAGCGTGAGGAATTTGAACGCGCGGACGGGAGACCGTGCCCCAGTCCACTGGACTGGAGCACCCCTACGTGTTACACCGTATTCGCCTCGCGGCTGTAGTTCTTCTGCACGTAATTCAGCACGATGGTCTTGAACTCATCCACGATGCGCTCGCCGCGCAGCGTGGCCACCTTCTGCCCGTCCACGAACACCGGCGCCGCCGGCGATTCGCCGGTGCCCGGCAGGCTGATGCCGATGTTGGCGTGCTTCGATTCGCCCGGACCGTTCACGATGCAGCCCATCACGGCCACGTTCATCGCTTCCACGCCCGGATAGGTCTTCTTCCATTCCGGCATCTGCTCGCGCAGGAAGGTCTGGATGTTGTCCGCCAGTTCCTGGAACACGGTCGAGGTCGTGCGGCCGCAGCCCGGGCAGGCGATCACCATCGGGGTGAACTTGCGCAGGCCCATGGTCTGCAGGATCTCCTGGCCGACCACGACCTCCTTGGTGCGGTCGCCGCCCGGTTCCGGGGTCAGCGAAATGCGGATGGTGTCGCCGATGCCTTCCTGCAGCAGCACGCCGAGCGCCGCGCTGGACGCGACGATGCCCTTGCTGCCGATGCCGGCCTCGGTCAGACCCAGGTGCAGCGCGTAATCGCCGCGGCGCGCGAGTTCGCGATACACGGCGATGAGCTCCTGCACGCCACTGACCTTGGCGCTGAGCACGATGCGCTCGGCCGGCAGGCCCAGCTCCACCGCGCGCGCAGCCGAATCCAGCGCTGAGCGGATCAGTGCCTCGCGCAGGACTTCCGCGGCTTCCTTCGGCTCGGCGAGCTTGTGGTTCTCGTCCATCAGCTGCGCGGCCAAAGCCTGGTCGAGCGAACCCCAGTTCGCGCCGATGCGCACGGGCTTGCCGTACCTGATGGCCAGTTCGATCAGCGTGGCGAACTGGCTGTCCTTCTTCTTGCCGAAACCGACGTTGCCCGGGTTGATGCGGTACTTGGCCAGGGCTTCCGCGCACGCCGGCTCGGCCGTGAGCAACTGATGACCGTTGTAGTGGAAGTCGCCGATGATCGGGACGCTCACGCCCATCATCGCCAGCTTGTCCACGATGCGTGGCACCGCTGCGGCGGCCTCGGGCGTGTTGACGGTGACGCGTACCATCTCGGAGCCGGCACGCCACAGTTCGGCGACCTGCTTCGTCGTCGAGGCGATATCCGCCGTGTCGGTGTTGGTCATCGACTGCACGACGACCGGATGGCCGCCACCCACGTCGACGCCGCCGATGCGCACCGCGCGGGTCAGGCGGCGCGGAAGGGGGCCGAACGAGGATTGGGCGCAGGGGGGAACGGCTTCGGAGTTCATGCCGGTATTGTAGCCGGGGCCGGTTTTTCGACACCGCGCCGGGCGTGAACGCCAGCGCGTGAATGCACCGCGGGCGTTCCCGGGTATGCTGCCGCTTCCCCCGCTCCCGTCGCACCGGACCGCGCTCCCGGTCGCGGCCGCGTTCCACCGGATCACCCGCCCCGCAATGCCCCCGAGCAATCCCGACGACGTCCTGACCCCCAGCCAGCTGAACACGTTGGCGCGCGACCTGCTGGAGGGATCGTTTCCCTCCATCTGGATCGAAGGCGAGCTGGGCAACGTGTCGCGTCCGTCGTCGGGCCACCTGTATTTCACGTTGAAGGACGCGCGCGCGCAGATCCGTTGCGCGATGTTCCGGCCCAAGAGCAGCTGGCTGCGCTTCACTCCCCGCGAGGGCCTGCACGTGCTCGGGCGCGGCCGGCTGACGCTCTACGAAGCGCGCGGCGAGTACCAGCTGGTGCTGGACCACATGGAGGAAGCCGGCGAAGGCGCCTTGCGTCGGGCGTTCGACGAGATGAAGGCCCGGCTCGCCGCCGAGGGCCTGTTCGACCAGGCGCGCAAGCGTCCGCTGCCCCGCTTCGCCCGCCGCATCGGCGTGATCACCTCGCCCACCGGCGCCGCCGTGCGCGACGTGCTGAGCGTACTGTCGCGCCGCTTCCCGCTGGTCGACGTCGACGTGCTGCCGGTTCCGGTGCAGGGCGACGGTGCCGCTGCGCAGATCGTATCGATGCTGCAACGCGCGATCTCCGCGCAACGCTACGACGTGATCGTGCTGGCGCGCGGCGGCGGCTCGCTGGAGGACCTGTGGGCCTTCAACGATGAGCGACTGGCGCGCACCATCGCCGACTCGCCCGTGCCCGTGGTGTCCGCGGTTGGGCATGAGACCGACTTCAGCCTCAGCGATTTCGCCGCCGATGTACGCGCGCCGACGCCGTCGGTAGCCGCGGAACTGCTGGTGCCCAATCGCGACGACCTGCTGCACCGGCTGCGCGTGGTGGGCTCGCGCATGCGCAATCTGCAGCAGCAACGCCTGCGACAGGCGATGCAGCGTGCCGACCGCGCGGGCCTGCGGCTCAACGCGCAGCGGCCGCGCGCGCGCATCGACCTGCTTTGCCGCCGCCAGGCCGACGCGCTGCGCCGCCTCGACATGGCGTGGAAGCGGCGGCTCGAACGCGAGCGCGCACGGCTGCGCCATGCCGATGCCGTGCTGCGTGCCGCGCATCCGCATCGCCGCATTGCACGACTGCGCGAGCGCCTGGCCGCGCTGGCTCCGCGTCCGCAAGCCGCCATCGCGCGACGCCTGGGCAAGGACGCACTGCATTTGCGCGGCCTGGCGCGTTCGCTGGAAGCGGTGAGCCCGCTGGCCACCGTTGCGCGCGGCTACTCGATCCTGCTGCATCCGGACGGGCGCGTCGTGCGCAGCGTGCTGGACGCAGCTCCGGGGGACAGGCTGTCGGCTCGCGTGATGGACGGCGAACTGGCGGTGCGGGTCGAGGCCCACGAAAGCGAATCGTGAACTCCGCGGACCGCGCGATGACTCACGTACCCACGAGCGCGCCGCATCGCTTGCGACGCGATATGACCGCTCGCTAACGTCCCTTCCCCTACCCTCGTCGTCATCTCCGGGAGCCGAACCATGCCCAAGGACAAGAAGAAGCGCGCCGACAAGGGACTCAAATCGAGCTACCCGTACTACCTGGCCAACCGCCCGGTCGCGGCCAATACCGACCTGGACGTTTTGGACAAGTACAGCGGCAAGCGCGCCACGCGCGTTGCGCTGGCCGACGGTGCCGCCGTGCGCAAGGCGATCGTCGCCGGCCACCAGGCGCGCGAAGCGATGTCGGCCGTCACGCCCGACGCGCGCCGCGACGTGCTGGAGCATTGCGTGCGCCGCTTCACCGAACGCTTCGAGGAACTCGCGCTGGCGCTGTGCATCGAAGCCGGCAAGCCGATCCGCGACGCACGCGGCGAGGTCACGCGCCTGATCGACACGTTCCGTATCGCCGCGGGCGAAGCCACGCGCATCGGTGGCGACGTCGTCGAGCTGCAGATCTCGCCACGCACGCGCGGCTACCGCGGCATGACACGGCGCGTGCCCGTGGGCCTGTGCAGCTTCATCACGCCATTCAATTTCCCGCTCAACCTGGTCGCACACAAGGTTGCGCCGGCGATCGCGGCAGGTTGCCCGTTCGTGCTGAAGCCGTCGGAAAAGACACCGATCGGCGCGCTGATCATCGGCGAAGTGCTGGCCGAGACCGACCTGCCCAAGGGCGCCTTCTCGGTCCTGCCCTGCTCCAACGACGATGCCGCGCAACTGGTCGAGGACGAGCGCATCGCGCTGCTCAGTTTCACCGGCGGACTCGTCGGCTGGGACCTGAAGGCGCGTGCGGGCCGCAAGAAGGTCACGCTGGAGCTGGGCGGCAACGCGGCTTGCATCGTAGATGCCGACCCCGGCGCGCCGCTGGACGAGGTGGTCGAACGCGTGGTCTTCGGCGCGTATTACCAGAGCGGACAGAGCTGCATCAGCGTGCAGCGCATCTACGCCCACTCGGACATCTACGACCGGTTGCGCAAGAAGCTGCGGGCCGCGGTGGCGAAACTGCACATGGGCGATCCGCGCGACGAAGCCACCTTCATCGGGCCGATGATCGACGAGGCCGCGGCCAAGCGCGTCGAAGCTTGGATCGATGCCGCGCGCAAGGGCGGCGCGAAACGGCTGGCCGGCGGCGAGCGCAACGGCAACATGGTGCCCGCCACGCTGCTGGAGAACGTGCCGCACGACAGCGACCTCTATCGCAAGGAGGCATTCGCGCCGGTGGCGCTGATGGAACCGTTCGACGATTTCGAGCAGGCCATCGACCTGGTCAACGACAGCGACTTCGGTCTGCAGGCCGGCGTGTTCACCGGCAGCCTGGACCATGCGATGCGTGCGTGGGACCGGCTGGAAGTGGGCGGCGTGATCGTCGGCGACGTGCCGAGTTTCCGCGTCGACAACATGCCTTATGGCGGCGTGAAGCAGTCGGGCCTGGGACGCGAGGGCGTGCGCTACGCGATCGAGGACATGACTGAGCAACGCCTGCTGGTCATTCGCGATCGCGCTCGCTGAAGACTGTCCCGAGCGAGTGCGGACAGACGCGCCGGAGGCAGGGCGCGTCCATCCGATGGTGCGGTGGTCAGTTGTCCCGCGGACGCGGCTCGACCTGCGAGACGCGCGCGCCCTCGCCCACGGTGACGCGACCGCCGCCGCTCCATTGCACCAGTGGGGCCATCCACTGCTCGCGTGGCGCATGGAACAGCGTCGCGCTGTAACCGCTGTGCAGCACGAGTTCCTGCCGGTCGCTGACCTTCGAGGATTCGCTCCACAGCGGGCGACACGAGTGCGACGCGCTGTCCGCAGCGTCATGGATGCCCAGCACGCGGCCGCTCATGCGGAAGCGGTACTCCGATTTCAGGATCGGATCGCACTGGCCGAGCAGCACGTAATTGACGCCCGGATCGCCAACACGTGCCGATACCAGCGTCGCCACGGCAGAACCGCTACCGGCGCCGACGACGCTGATCTCTCCGGCGGGAACGCCCTGCGCCATCAACCCGCGAACCTCTTTGGCCACGCGCCTGGCGTACGTCAGGCGGTCCTGTCCTTCGCTGTCGACGGTGGCGACCTGGAAGCCCTGGGCACCCAGGGCCCGGACGATGGCGCCGTGATCCACGCCGGATTCGCTGGAAGGCAGATAGATGAGTCGCGGCGATTCTGCCGCCGCGGCAACGGACACCGCCATCAGCACACTGGCCAGCAGGACGCGGGACGGCATCGGAACACGGGCGTGCGACTTCATGAACCACATGACAGAACCTCCACGATCGTTGGGGGAGAGGCGTGGACTGCCGGAAGCGCGACCATGCTCTGCTCGCCGGGCGACGCCGCCCAGTTCGAAAGGTCACACCCACTTCCGGGATACGCGCTTTTGGGATGAACCCGCGCGCCGCGGCGTTTACGTGACTTTCGACATGGATGCGGCCTCAACCCCGTTCCCTGCATCGGCGCGTTCATCGGGACGACCCACCTGGAGTCCACCCATGAAGCGCACCCGATCCACCCGCATGCCGCTCGCGTCGCTGCTGATGCTCGCCGTCCTGGCCGCCTGCGGTACGCAGACCACGGCCGTGAAGCTCGAATCCATCGAAACCACCGGCGCGAGGCAGCAGGAGCTGGCCGAAGAGCATTCCCTGGCACAGGCGCGGATGCTCGCGCCGCCGCCGCCGCCACCGCCGGCCGAGGCGAGTCAGGCGTTCGATTCCGCCGCCGTGAAGGTCCTCGCGTCGCCCTCGCCCGTGATGTACGCACCCGCGCCGGCGAACACGGAGAAATACGCGCAACGCGTCGACAATCCGGTGCAGCGCGCCGCCGAACAGCCAATCTCCACGTTCTCGATCGACGTGGACACCGGCAGCTACACCAACGTGCGTCGCATGTTGAACGACGGCGTGCGCCCGCCAGCGGATGCTGTACGCGCCGAGGAATTCCTCAACTATTTCGACTATCGCCATCCCGCGCCAGCCTCGCGTGAGGTTCCGTTCCGCGTTACCACCGAGCTGGCATCCGCACCATGGAACCAGCAGCGCCAGTTGCTGATGATCGGCATCCGCGGCTACGACGTGCCCAGGGCGACACTCGCACCGGCGAACCTGGTGTTCCTGATCGACACCTCGGGTTCGATGAACTCGCCCGACAAGCTGCCGCTGGTCAAGGAATCGCTGCGCCAGCTGGTGCCGCAGTTGCGAGCGCAGGATCGCGTGTCGATGGTGGTCTATGCGGGCAGCGCCGGACTGGTGCTTCCGCCCACGCCGGGCGATCGCCACGGCGAGATCCTCGCCGCGCTCGACCGCCTGGAAGCCGGTGGCAGCACGAATGGCGGCGACGGCATCCGCCTGGCGTACGCGATGGCGAAGCAAGCCTTCATGCGTGACGGCGTGAACCGCGTGATCCTCGCCACCGATGGCGACTTCAACGTCGGCACCGTCGACCAGAACGCACTGGAAACCCTGGTGGCCGACCAGCGCAAGACCGGCATCGCGCTCACCACGCTCGGCTTCGGCACGGGCAACTACAACGACCACCTGGCCGAGCGGCTGGCCGACGTGGGCGACGGCAATCATGCGTACATCGACAGCCTGCTCGAAGCACGCAAAGTGCTGGTCCAGCAGATGGGAGGCACGCTGATGACCATCGCCCGCGACGTGAAGATCCAGGTCGAGTTCAACCCGGCGCTGGTCGCCGAATACCGCCTGATCGGCTACGAGAATCGCGTGCTGCAGCGCGAGGACTTCGCCAACGACCGGGTGGACGCGGGCGACATCGGCGCAGGACACCAGGTCACGGCGTTGTACGAGATCACGCCCGCCGGTTCGGCTGCGCAACGCGTCGCGCCGCTGCGTTATGCGACGGTGCCGGCGACACAGGCGGCCGCCCAGGGCGAAATCGCGCACCTGCGCCTGCGCTACAAGCGCCCGGGCGAGGATCGCAGCCAACTGATCGAGACACCTGTGCAGGCCTCGCAGCTCACCGCCAAGCCTAGTGAGTCGTTGCGTTTCGCCAGCGCGGTGGCGGGGTTTGCCGACACGCTGCGCGGTGGCGCACGCATGGACGGCTGGGGATGGGATGCGATTCTGCAGACTGCGCGTGGCGCGCAAGGCCAGGACCCGAATGGCGAGCGCGCCGAGTTTATCCGGCTGATGCAAGCCGCACGCTCGCTGACGCAGGCCGACAGCGACACGCGGATCGGCGTGCAGGAGTGAGTGGCAACGGCCCGGCGCATGCGCGCCGGGCTTCGACTTACGGCATGAGCGACATCAGGGCGCCTGCAGCCGCTCGATCATCGGCTGCAGGCAGGGTTCGTACGGCGCCCACTTGGGACGTTCGCGGACCTGTATGCCGTCGCGAACCTGCACCGCGCTGGCGGTGACGACGGCGCGGTTCGCATTCGGCTTGAGCATGGCCACGCCGAACGCGATTCCGCAGAAATCGGCGATGCGGCGCATCTCGCCTTCCGGATCACGCGTGAGGCGGTCGTAGCGAACCTCATGGATGCGTCCGGGGAACCGATCGCGCCAGTGCCGCATCAGGGCATCGTGCATGCGGTGGTAGTCGGCCAGCTCGATGGGGTCGTAGCTGTACGCGTTGGCTTCGGAGAACAGCTCGCGCAGGTTGGAAAAGCAGGTCTCGACCGGGTCGCGCACCATGTGCAGGATCTTCGCCTGCGGCAGCGCATGCGCGATGAAACCGACGTTGAGGAAATTGGACGGCAACTTGTCGGTGAAGCACCGTTGCGGCCCCAGCCGCCAGGCGACGCTGTCGAGGTAATGGCGCCCTGCGGCGCGCAAATCAGCGGTGCGCGCGCGCTCCACGATGGTGCGGTCGATCACGCCCCGGCAATGGTGATCGGTGACATGACGCATGGCGCTAGTGAAGTCGTACAGCTCACCCAGCCCCTGCAGATCCGGATGTCCGTCCAGCAGTTGTTCCAGCAGCGTGGTTCCGGAACGATGCATGCCGACGATGAACACTGGCGTGGGCCCCGAGCCTTCATGTGGCTGGACGGGCACCGATGCGGGTTCGAATTGTGCAAGTGCCCGGAACAATGCAGCCGTCTGCGTCGTGTCGTAGGCAAGCCGCGAACGCTTCGCCCGGCAGCCGATCATCAGCGCCTGCCAAGCTTCATCGTGGCGCCCCAGGTCGTCGAGTTCCTTGTGCAGCGCGAAGCCCAGCAACGCGATGTCCTCGGGCCTGCGTCCGGGTCGTGCCAGTTCGCGACGGATCGCATCGACGTGATGGTTGTCCGGCGTCTGCCTGCGCACCCAGGCCTGCAACCAGTAGCCCTGCGCGATCTCCGGTGCGCGGCGCAACGCGCGCATGACGTCCTGCTCGGCCTCAGCGAACCGACCCAGATACGTCAGCACCTGCGCCCGCGACAGCAGCGTCGGAGGAAAATCCGGATCGGCATTGCGGGCCTCGTCGAGGAACCTGATGGCCTGGTCCGGCAGGTTCACGTAACTCAGCTGCGCGGCCACCGCGAGCAACAGCGGGATCGGCATGCGCGACATCGGCAGCAGACGCTCGATGCACGCCTGCATCGCCTGCACCTGGTTGAACGTGCGCAGCCGGGGCAACAGCTCCATCAGCAGCTTCGGATCGGTCACGCCGCTACGCGCAGCGGCCAGCGCATGCTCCTGCGCGGCGCGGTAGTGACCGGCCAGCGAATGGACATACGACAACTGGATCTGTGTGTAGGCGTCGCCGGGCACCTGCGTCAGCGCCTGCGTATAAGCGGCGATGGCGCCGTCGAAATCCTGTCGCGACGCATGTTCTTCCGCCGCGGCCAGCATCGGCCATATGGCGCGTGGCGCGGGAAAGGCCGTCGTCATGCCAGCGCCTCCAGCCTCTCACGCAGAGGCTGCAGTTGCGCCTCGTAACGCTTCCACGCGCCGATGCCGCGGCGATGCATGCCCTCGCGCACCTGGCTGCTGCTGGCGGTGGACACCGGCGCCTGGTTACGGGTGATGTCGTGCATGCCCGCCTGAGCAGGCAGCCCGAGAAATTCGAGCAACGATGCTGTAACGGCCTCGGGTCGTTCGATCAGGGACTCGTAGTCGACTACGCGCACGCGACCTGGCGCGATCTGCTGCCAGTACTCCATCCACCGGCGCGCAAGAAGGCAATGGTCGGCGACGTCTTCCATCGAATAGCTGTACGGATACGCGTCACCCTGGAACAACTCCTTTAGGTTGGAAAAGCAGGCGTCCATCGGATCGCGTCGCAGGCAGACGATGCGCGCCTGCGGCAACGCCTGCAGGATCATCGGAATGCTGAAAAGGTTGCGCGGATTCTTGTCGGTCACGCGTCCCACCGGTGGCGCAACAAGACGGATACGCTGCTGATACAGGTGGCCGACGCGGGCGTGGTCGAGCAACTGCATCAGCGCCATTGGATCGCCGTGCAACATCGACTGGAAGAATCGGTCGGATGTCTCGCTGACCGCCGCGGAGAAATCGTTGCGCTCACCCAGCGAATACACCCAGCCGTGATTGCCGAGGATGCGGTCGAGCAATGTGGTTCCGGTGCGCGGCATGCCGACCACGAAGATCGGCCATGGGCCCTCCGGTTCCTGCCTGGGCATGGCCGGCAACGCGAACGGCGCCTGCATCAGCGTCTGGAGGCGTGCGGCTTCGTCCGCCGCATCGTGGCGGACGCGCGTGCGCATCAGTGCCATGCCGTGCGACAGCGATTCCCATGCCTGTGCCGTTTCGCCGGCTGCATCGAACTCGCGGAACAGCGCATACCGAAGATGCGCCAGCGCGAGCGGATCGTTCTGGCGCTCGATGGCCGCTTTCAGACGCGATACTCGCGACAACGCCGGCTGCGCACGCGAATGGGTCGACAACGCCCAATGCGCGTCCGCAAGGTCCGGTGCCATGCCCAAGCAGGCCTCGTACTCGCGCTCCGCGCCGGCCATGTCGCCCAGATAGCGCAGCACGTTGGCATGGGTTAAGGCCAGCAGTGGATGGCGCGCGTGCTGCGCGATCGCATCGAGGAAGCGCAACGCGTCCTCGTAACGTCCTGCCAGCCACAGGTGTTGCGCCAGCGACGGCGACTGGCGGATCACGTCCTGGTCGTTCCAGTCGGCAGACAGGATCACCGAAGCGGCCTCCGCCTCGTCGGCAAACTCCATCAACCGCGCAGTGACGAAACCGATGTGGCGTGTGCTGCCCTTCAGTCGCACGGCGTCGGCGGCGCGCAATGCATGCTGTCGCGATTGCGCGTAACGCCCGGCCAGTTGTTCCAGCCGCGACATGCGCAAACGCGCGGGCACATGGTCCGGTTCGGCGGCGAGGATCGATTCGTAACTCGAACGGGCCTGATCCCACGCGCCGGCGACTTCGTACTGCTGTGCCTGCTGCCAGGATCCAGGGACCGATTGCATGCGCGAACCATCGCTGCGGGAAAGCCCAAGCATATCGTCACGTCCTGCTCCGCGGGAGCGTCGACACCTTGTTTCGCGCATAAAAAACGGCCGCCTTGCGGCGGCCGTGGAGAGAGAAGTCACGCAAAAGTACTACGTTGGCTCTTCTTAGAAGTCGTACTGGATCATGAAGCGGACCGCACGCGGCGCCTGATAGGTGCGAGCAAGCAGGTACGTGTCCAGCGGGTTGCCGGTCACGCCGTCTTCCGCCACTTCGCTCACCGACGTGACCTTCTGGTTGTTGAACACGTTGAACACGTCGACCTTGAACTGCAGACCTTCCGCCCAGTTCGGGAAGTAGGCGATGTTCAGGTCGATCGAGTTGGTCCACGGCAGTCGGCCAGCCGTACCACGCGGGTAGGCCTGCGCCGGGTTCAGGCCGATGTTGGTGCCTTCGGAGTCGGTGATGAAACCACCGCCGGCACTGGTGGTGCCGCAGCGGAAGAACGAGGCACCGTAGCCGTGCAGCCCCTGGTCTTCCACGGGTGCGTCCGTCGGGTACGGCAGCACGCCGAAGCAGTTGATCGGGCGACCAGACTGCACCAGCAGGTTGGCGCCGACGGACCACTCATCGTTGAACGAGTAGTTGCCGAACACCTTCAAGCTGTGGCGGCGGTCGTTGGGCAGATAGCCGTACGAGTCGATCGCCAGTTCCTTGTAGTCGAAGTCCTGCGTGACGTTGGTGTCGGCCTGGCCGATGTCCGACTTCACGCCGCCTTCGGTGTTGCCCTTGTTGTAGGCCAGCGTGTACGACGCCTGGAAGAACCACTTGTCCCAGCTGCCGTCCCAGAACAGTTCCAGCGCCTTGTAGCTGCGCTTGGCTTCGGGAGAGAGCAGATCGGCGGCGATGGTGTACTCGGTGAGCACGCCATTGTTCTCGACGTCCGTCACGAACACCGCGTCCTTGCCCGGGTTGAACATGCGGCAGTACGGGAAGCCGCTGCTCGGCAGCACCGGATCGAGGCCATCGGCCAACGCCTGGTCCACGATCGGGTTGTAGTCGCAGTTGTCGTCGATGGCCGCCTTCAGCTTGCGGTAGATGCCGCGCGCGCCGACATTCTGGTGCTCCGTCAGCTGGTACTGGAAGCCGAGGATGAACTCGTCCTGGTACATCGGATCGAGGTTCTTCGCGGCGATCGTCGCGGCATTCTTCGGCTCGCCGAACTCACCGTTGACGTAAGTCAGCGCGCCGCGCGGCGTGATCCCGGTAGGAGCGCCGGTGACCGGATCGACGCCGGTGAAGTTGAAGTTCTGGCGCGTGAACAGCGAGGCGCTGGCGCCGCGTACCGCAACGCTGGACGTCAGCGGAAGCGCATAGCGACCCGCGTTGCCGTAGAACTTGAAGCTCGAATCGCCAAACACGTCCCACGAGAAACCAAGTCGCGGGGCAAACTGGTTTTCGATCTCGACGTACTTCTCGCCTTCGCCATTGAAGTTCTCGAACGTGTCCCAGCGCGCGCCGAGGTAGGCCAGAAACGTGTCGGTGATGCTCCAGTAGTCCTCGAGGTAATAGGCCGACGACTTGACCTTCACCGTGGAGCCCTGATTCACGATCTGTTCGCGCACGATGTCGAACTCGTCGCCATTGCCGGTGCCGTCGGGGTTCAGTTCACCATCGGGGTTCACGGTCGAATAGCGCCACACGCGGCCGCCTTCGTTCGAATTGCCGGCCACCGACTCGTACTCGTCCCAATCGATACCGCCGCGCAGACGGTGATCGCCCAGCTGCCATTCGACGTCCATGCGGAACATGTCGCGCGTATCGCCGGAGTCCGAACGCGGAATCGCGCCACCGGTGATGTTGCAGGTACTCACATACCGGCCGCCGGTGAGGTTCCGCCGGTAAGCCGGGCGGATGTCGGTGATGATCGGGCAACCCGACGCCGGCTGGTTCAGGTCGCCGCCGTACTCCACGCGCTCGCCGCTGGCCGTGACCAGGTGACGCGAACGCGAGTACTCGCCGTAGCCGTACAACGCAGACAGGGTGAACGTGTCGGTGAGGTAGCCGGTGTACTTGGCGACGTAGTTGTCGCCGCCCGATTCTTCGAACGACGTACCGACCAGGCCGCCGCGGGTCAGGTCCGGACCGTTCAGATAGGTCTGGCGGGTCGTCTCGCGCTTGTCGGAAAACGACGTGAACTCCAACAGGTTGCTGTCGTTGATGTTCCAGTCCAGCTTGACCAGCCAGGTCGGATTGCCCTTTTCCTTCTCGTGGAAATTGTTGTTGGCGAAGTACGTGTTGCCCTGGGTGTTCCAGAAGTCCTGCTCACGCTCGCTGTAGGACAGCAGGCCGTATGCGAACAGCGTGTCCTTGATGAGCGCACCGCTGGCCCAGACCGACGTGTTCCATGCCTCCTCGGTGTCTTCGGAATTGTCCTCGCGCAGCGAACCGACCGGATTGGTAGGGTTGTCCGCCAGTGGGTTCGAGTAGTACGTGTTCTCCACTTCCGAGCGCAGGGACTTGGGCGACCAGAACACGTTGCCGCCCGCGTGGAACTCGTTGGTGCCGCGCTTGGTGATCATGTTGACCACGCCACCCAGCGAACGGCCGAACTCGGCGCCGTAACCGCCGGTCTTGACCTGCTGCTCGGCGATCGCTTCGTACGGCACCTGCGCGAAGTTCAGGCCGCGGAACGAGTTGGTGATGTTGAAGCCGTTGAGGTAGTACTGGTTTTCGGCAACCGAGGAGCCGCCGAACGAAGCCAGGTTGCCGAACGCGTTGTCGCCGCGCACGGTACCCGGGGCGAGCAGCGCGACCGAGGTGGCGTCGCGGGCCACCGGGATCTTCGCGATCTGCGCGGCGGTCAGGATGGTGGTGGACTCCACCGACGAGACGTCGATCGGGTTCACGACCTGGGCGCTGGTCACGACCACGCTCTCCAGCGTGGTGGCGGAGCCGGCGGCCGCAGCGAAAGTCACCGGCGTGCCGGTACCCAGGCTGACGGCCACGCCATCGCGTACGGTGGTGGTGCCGTCGGCACGCTGCAGGGTCACCCGGTAGTTGCCCGGCGAAAGGGCCGGGACGCGGAACACGCCGTCGGATCCCACCGATACCTCGCGACGGAAGCCGGTGGCCGGATTCTCGATGACGACGGTCTCCCCTGCCGTCGCCTGGCCAAACACGGAGCCGCCGGTCTGCTGGGCTTGGACGCCCGACGAAAAGCACAGGCCCAGTGCCACAGCCAAGGCACTGCGCCGCATGTTGCGGTTCAGAGATGAACGCTTCACTTTTCCCCCAAATTCAGCAAATTGAATGGCCCAAACGGGCACATCGACCCTGACTTCCGGCCTACCCGCAGGTCAACAGTTACCCGCCATTCACGTTAATTTTTTGCTGTAAATGTGACTCAAGTCACAAATAATCTGGGATATTCACTTATCGGTCATCTTCCTGAAGCACACACGTGACGCGGGTTTGCGTGACGTAGCGCGTCAGGTCGGGAAGGCTTCAAACAAAGGTGGGCCATGGCGCGACTCGTGTCGGGCACCCCGCATCACAACTTGAGGTCCGCCCTCTCCCGCCCTTCGACACCTTCTCCCACAGGGACGCAGGGACAAGTACCGCCAAACCAGCGTGATGCGGACCTGCGATGCGCGCACCGGGCACGCCCAGACGTTTGGTGAACTGCCGCTCAGCCGGTCACGGCCAGGCGCAGGGGCATCACGTGGGTGCGTTCGGCGGGCCGGCCGAACAAATAGCCCTGGCCGAAGGTGCAGCCCAGTTCACGCAGCGTGGCGCGCTGGGCCTCGGTCTCGACGCCCTCGCCGATGGTCTCGATGCCGAGCGTGCCGGCCAAGGCCTGGATGGCGCGGACCACGGCCACGCTCTCGGGCTGGGTGTCGCCGACGAGGCCCGCGACGAAGCTCTGGTCGATCTTCAGGCACTCGATCGGGAAGCGGTGCAGGTACGACAGCGCCGAGAAGCCGGTGCCGAAGTCGTCCAGCTGCGCGAGTACGCCGTGGCTGCGCAGCGTACGCAGCATGCGCAGCGCGCGCGGCACGTCGTCGAGCAACGCGACTTCGGTGATCTCGATGCGCAGGCGGTGCGGGTCCGCGCCGGCCTGGTCGATCATGCGCAGCAGGCGGTCGGCGAAGTCGCCGGAGCGGAAATGGCGCGGCGAAACGTTGACCGAGATGTAGCCCTCGCCGCCGCGCGCCAGTTCGTCCATCACCTGGCGGTACAGGATCCAGTCCACCTCTTCGATCAGGCCGCTGTCCTCGCCCACGCCGATGAACTCGCTGGGGGTCAGCAGGCCGCGGCGCTCGTGGCGCCAGCGCAGCAGCGCCTCGTGGCCGATCACGCGGTGGTCGTCCAGGCGCACGATCGGCTGGTAGAAGGCCACGAAACCATCGCCGTTGATGGCGCGGCGCAGGTCGGCTTCCAGGTCGAGGATGCGCACGGCCTCCTCGCGCATCGCCTCGTCGAATACCGCCCAGCGATCGCGCCCTGCCGACTTGGCGCGGTACATCGCCGCGTCGGCGTCGCGCAGCAGTTCGGCGCCGTTGCGATAGCGCGGATGCCACAGCGCGATGCCCAGGCTGGCCGACGGGAACACCTCGCGGCCGGCGATCCAGCACGGTTCGCCCAGCGCGCGCAGTACCCGCTGGGCGAGTTCCTCGGCCACCTGCGGGCCTTCGATGTCCTCGATGAGGATCGCGTATTCGTCGCCGCCCAGGCGCGCGACGGTATCGTCGCTGCGCACCGCGTCGACGATGCGGCGCCCCGTCTCGATCAGCAGTTCGTCGCCGGCGGAATGACCCACGCTGTCGTTGACCAGCTTGAAGCGGTCCAGGTCGAGGAACAGCACTGCGAAGGTGCGATTCGGCTCGGCCTGCGCGCGTTCGATCGCCTGCGCCAGGCGCTCCAGCAACTGGCTGCGATTGGGCAGCCCGGTGAGCGCGTCGTGCGTGGCCTGGTGGGTCAGCTGCTGCTCCACGCGCAGGCGCTCGCCGATCTGCGACAGCAGCTCCGCGTTGGCCTGGGCCAGTTCGCGCGTGCGTGAATCCACGCGCTGCTCCAGCTCCGCGTGCGCGGCGACCAGACGGTCCTGCGCCTGCTTGCGCGCCAGGCCGATCGAGATGTGGTGCGCGACGAAGGTCAGCAGCTCCTGGTCGCGCACGCTGAAGTTGATCGCCGGCGAATAGCTCTGCACGGTGATCACGCCGACCACCGACTCGTTGCGGAACAGCGGCACGCCCAGCCAGCAGTGCGCGAGCGAACCGCGGCTGCGCACCAGTCCCTGCGCTTCGAGCGCGGCGATGCGCTTGCGGTCCGCCAGCAGCGGACGGCCGCGCGCGATCACGTACTCGGTCAGGCCCGAGGCGAGCTTGCGGGCCTCGCGCTGGGTGTCGCGCTCGTCGATCGAGTACGGGAACTCCAGCCGCTCGCCGTCTTCGGTCAGCAGCGCGATGTAGAAGTTGCGCGCGTACAGCAGGTCGCTTACGACGTCGTGCACCTGCGTGTAGAAGCGCTCCAGTGTCTCGGAGGTGATCGACAGCTCGGCGATGCGGAACAGCGCACGCTGCAGGCGCTCGGCGCGCTGGCGCTCGATGATCTCGGCCTGCAGGTCGCGGTTGCTCAGCTGCAGCGCCTGGGTGCGCTCCTCGACGCGGCGCTCGAGTTCCTCGCGCGCATGGAAGCGGTCCAGCGCGGTGAGGATGTGCTGGGCCACGAAGGCCAGCAGCGCACGCTCCTCCTCGCCGTACACATCAGGGCGGTCGTAGCTCTGCACGACGATGGCGCCGCAGATGCGGTCGTCGCGGCGCATGGGCACGCCCAGCCAGTCCTCGCTGTCGGGGCCGTGGCGGATGTCGCGCGCCACGCACAGGCGTTCGCGGATCGCCGCGGACGGCCCCTGCAGCGGCTCGCCGTGGCGCAGCAGCGCAACCGTCACGCTGTTGGGCATCTCCTCCACGGGAATGTCGCGCTCGGGTTCGGCGACGTAGGTGTCGCGCTGGTCGGCGAAGTACAGGAACCGCATGGTGTCGCGTACGTCGTCGTACAGCACGATGTACAGGTTGGCCGCGTACATCAGGCCGGCGACGACGGTGTGCAGCCGGCGCAGCATGTCGGCCAGTTCCAGGTCGGAACCGGCCAGGTCGGCGATCTCGTACAGCGCCTGCTGCAGGCGTTCGGATTTTTCCAGCGATTCGGCGCGCGCCAGCGTGCGCAGCGCCACCAGATGGTGCCCGATGACCTGCCGCGCCAGCGCCACCCACATGGCGCGGATTTCCGGCGCCAGCGGTCCGGGCAACTGCGCAGCCAGCGCCACGCGCACGCCTTCGGCGGTGGTCCAGCCCGCTTCGACGCGGTGCGAATGCTGGGCCAGCGGCTCTCGCGAGAGCAGCGAGTCGGCACGGTTGGCCAGTGCCGTCGTCGCCCCCGGCGAGGCGGATCCCGCAACGGTGGTGCCATGCGGGTCGCGCCACAGGATGGCCACTTCCGACCCGGCCGGCAGAGCTTCCTGCAGGGTGTCCGCGAGGGTGTCGCGCCCGGCCCGGGCATCGACGATTCTCACGGCCTTTGGCCTGGTGCGGTTGGACACTGCGGACGAGCCCCTGGGTTGACGGGGCAGGATAGCGCGGCTTTCCGACGTCGTGATCAACCCCGTCACGAACTGCGATCCGTTCGTCAGGACATGCACCTGGCTTCGACTCGTCCGGACGCCACCGGACCGGCGACCGGCTTCACGGCGACCGCCCCACCCCGTACCCTGCCGCGGATGAACGCGGGCGCGGACACCAACGACGACGTGCTGATGCTGGCCTGGACGGGCGGCGACGCGGCGGCGTTCGAGATGCTGTATGCGCGCCACCGCGGCCCGCTGTACCGCTTCCTGCTGCGCCAGTTGCGCGATCCGGCGCTGGCGGACGAGTTCTTCCAGGACGTCTGGCAGCGCGTGATCGCCGCGCGCCACGGCTGGAAGCCCGAAGCCGCGTTCAGGACCTGGCTGTTCCGCATCGCCCACAATCGGCTGGGCGACCACTGGCGCGGCCTGAAGCATCGGCCGCCCGCCCCGGAGGACGGCGACGAGCGCGCCGCACGCATCCCGGATCCGAGCAGCCCGGAGCACGAACTGTCGGAATTCGAACAGCGCCGGCGGCTGCAACTGGCCATCGAGGACCTCCCGGACGAACAGCGCGAAGTGGTGCTGCTGCGCCTGGAGCAGGAACTGAGCCTGGAGGAGATCGGCGAGATCACCGGCGTCGGCCGGGAAACCGTCAAGTCGCGGCTTCGCTACGCGATGGACAAGCTGCGCGCGAGATTGAACGAATGAACCGTCCCCACGACGAACCGCTGAGCCCGGAAGAACGCGCGCTGGCCGAGCGCCTCTCGCGGCTGGGTCCGCACGACGGTCCATCGCCGGCGCTTGACGCGAAGATCCTGGCCGCCGCGCACGCGGCCGTCGCCGCTTCACCCAGCCGGCGTCGCCGCTGGCTGGGCTTGAGTGCCATCCCCGGCAGCGTCATCACCGGCGTCGGCATGGCCGCCGCGTTGGTACTGGTGGTGGGCGTGGTCTGGCAGTTGCGGCCGTCCGATCCGGCACCCAAGCCCGCTCGCGAGGAAGGCGCGAACATGGGCTACGTGAGCGCGGAACTCCTGCGCCGTCCCCAGGCCCAGATCGCACCGCCCCCGCCGCCTCCCGCCGAGCCCGCGCGCGAGCTGCGTCCCGCCCTTGCGCGGCGCGCCACGCCACCGGCTGAAGCGGCACCGGCACCGCCGTCCGCAGTCGACGACACGCACTACATGGACGAAGCCGTCGCGACCCACGCGCCTGCGCCGGCTGCCCAAGCCGCCGACGCGTCCGCGGTAGCGGCTGCGCCTGCCTCGCCGGCACCACCTCCGCCGTCCGCATTCTCCGGGACCGGCGAGCCCGAACGATTCTCCGCCGCAAGCGCCGAGGCCGAGCGCCGCGAGGCAGCCCCCATCCGGCAACAAGCACAGGCCAAGGCACGCGCGAGCCGACGCGAAGACATGGCAGTCGCCCAGGCTCCCCAGGAGCTCCTGGACGAAGTGGAGGTGACGGGCGCCCCCATCCAGGAAGCGCCGCCGGCTGAAACGGTTACCGCAGACGCAGCGCCCATCGCCAGCCTGCCCGTGAGCGAGGACGCACGCCTACCGCCATCGCAGTGGCTGCAGCGCATCCGCGAACGTCGCGATGCGGGCGACCTCGATGGAGCGCGCGCGAGCCTGGCACGCTTCAGGCAGGACCACCCACGCGAGCGTGTGCCGCGCGATCTGCGCAAGCTCGCCACGCCGACTCGATGAGCAGCACGCTGGCCGGTCCGACCTCGCACCTGCTCGAGGTCAAGCACAGCCGTTTCCTGGTGAATGCCGCGCCGGCTACGACACCGGAGGCGGCGCTCGCATTCGTCGCGCAGGTGGGCGACCCTGCGGCCACGCACAACTGCTGGGCGTACCGGATCGGCATCGAATACCGCTTCAACGACGACGGTGAACCGGCCGGCACCGCGGGACGGCCGATCCTCGCGGCCATCGACGGCCAGGGCCTGGACCAGGTGGTCGTGGTGGTCACGCGCTGGTTTGGCGGCATCAAGCTCGGCGCGGGCGGACTGGTACGCGCCTACGGCGGCAGTGCGGCGGAGTGCCTGCGCACCGCCGCGCGCCGCGAGTTGGTGGTGCATGCGGAACTGCACCTCACCTACCCATTCGACCAGACGGGAGCAGTGCACGCGGCCCTCGCGCAGTTCGATGCCGACAAGCTGGACGAGCGTTTCGATGCGGACGGTGCATCCCTGCACCTGCGCCTGCCTGCCGACCGGATCGCCGCATTGAAGACGCATCTGCGCGATGCCACGCGCGACCGGGTGCGCTACGCCGACTGACCCGGCCGCTTCCGCGGCAGCCAACCTCGGCACGGGCACGCGGCTCCACACACCGCATACTGCGCGCCATGACCGAAGCTTCCTCGAGCAAAGCCCCCATTGGTAGCCTGCGCACACTGTGGCCATTCGTGCGGGGCCATCGTCCCCTGTTCGTCGCCTGGCTGGTCGCACTGGCCGTATCGAGCACGGCAACGCTGAGCCTGCCGGTGGCGTTCCGCACGGTGATCGACCAGGCCTTCGTGCACGCCGCGCCGGGTGCGAGCGCTGGCGCCGTGGACCGCGCGTTCCTGCTGATGTTCGCGGTGACGGTGGCACTGGCGTTGGCGACCGCCGCGCGATTCTTCTTCGTGTCGCTGCTGGGCGAACGCGTGGTGGCGGACCTGCGTGCGCGGCTCTACGCGCACCTCATTTCGCTGCATGCGGATTTCCACGACCGCAACCGCAGCGGCGAACTCATCTCGCGCCTCACCGCGGACGCGGAACTGCTGCGCAGCGTCGTCGGCTCCAGCATGTCGGTCGCGCTGCGCAGTTCGGTGACGGTGATCGGCGGCCTGGTGATGCTGTTCGTGACCAGCCCGCGACTGGCTTCGTACGCGCTGATCGGCATCCCTCTGGCGGTACTGCCGATCGTCGCGGGCGGCAGGCGTCTGCGGAAGATCTCGCGCGCCAGCCAGGATCGCGTCGCCGACGCGAACGCGCTGGCCAGCGAAACCCTCGGCGCGGTGCGCACCGTGCAGGCGCACGCGCGCGAGCCCTACGAACGTGGCCGTTTCGGCGAGGCGCTGAACGTCGCCGTGAACACCGCTCGCCGTCGCATCCAGGCACAAGCCTGGGTCACCGCCATCGCCATCGTGCTGGTGTTCGGCGCCATCATGCTGGTGCTGTGGTCGGGCGCACACGACGTGCTGGCGGGCCGCATGACCGCCGGCACGCTCGCGCAGTTCGTGCTGTACGCGCTGCTGGTGGGCGGTTCGGTCGGTTCGCTGGCCGAGGTGTGGAACGAACTCCAGCGCGCCGCGGCCGGCATGGGCCGCATCAGCGAACTGCTGGAAGAAACGCCGGAAATCCGCTCGCCGGATCGCCCTCAGGCCCTGCCGCAACCGGTACGCGGCGAGATCGTCTTCGACAGTGTGGCCTTCCACTACCCGCTACGCCCGGACGCGCCCGCGCTTGAGGACTTCCACCTGCACGTGCGTCCCGGCGAGACCGTCGCGCTGGTCGGCCCTTCGGGTGCAGGCAAGAGCACGGTGTTCTCGCTGCTGCTGCGCTTCCACGATCCGCAGTCGGGCGCGATCCGCATCGATGGCAACGACATCCGCCAGATCGACCTGGCCGCATTGCGCGAAGCCATCGCGCTGGTGCCGCAGGCGCCGACTATCTTCGCGGCCAGCGCCCGCGACAACATCCGCTACGGCCGCCTGGACGCCACCGACGCCGAGGTCGAGCGCGCCGTAGAGGCCGCGCACGCCGCGGACTTCGTCGCCGCGCTGCCGCAGGGGCTGGACACCGAACTCGGCGAACGC
This sequence comes from Lysobacter sp., assembly GCF_035655815.1. Taxonomy (NCBI): domain Bacteria; kingdom Pseudomonadati; phylum Pseudomonadota; class Gammaproteobacteria; order Lysobacterales; family Lysobacteraceae; genus Lysobacter; species Lysobacter sp. The sequence continues at coordinate 20,904 of NZ_DASRTS010000016.1, read as the reverse complement.
GGCGCGCGCCTGTCGGGCGGTCAGCAGCAGCGCATCGCCATCGCCCGCGCCCTGCTGAAGGACGCGCCGATCCTGCTGCTGGACGAAGCCACCAGTGCGCTGGACGCACAGAGCGAACGAGCCGTGCAACAGGCACTGGAAACGCTGATGCGCGGCCGCACCACGCTGGTGGTCGCGCATCGCCTGGCGACGGTGCTCAAGGCCGACCGCATCCTGGTGATGGACCGCGGCCGCATCATCGCCGAGGGCACGCACCAGCAGTTGCTGGAACAGGGCGGGTTGTACTCGGAGCTGGCGAAGCTGCAGTTCCTGGACTGAGGATTGCCGGCACGCTGCGTTAGAGCCCGCTGCGTGTTTCGCACCGAACCAGCTGACTTACCCTGCGCTCGCCACACGATCGGGCGCATGCGTGCAGATCTACGTGGCCGTCACATCCGCCCAGCAGTTCCTTCATCGCCGGAGGTCTTACCCGGCTTCAATGATGTGTCGGGAACGCCGGCTACAGCCCTATTAGTCTGTAGGAAACCGACTTGACAGACACAGCGCCCCTCATGAACATCCGGCGCCATACCCCGCATGAGGGCCAACAAATTGTTAGCCCCTATGACAGACCTCGTCGACGAGTTGCTCGAATTCGCTCACGCCCGAAGCCGCTTCCTTAATTCATGTGCCAAGCCCGCTTGGAGGGTTTGATGGCAGTCGAAAAGCTCACAGTGGCTTGCGAGTTTCTTGAGCAGGCGTTGCGCTTGTACTACGAGAGCTACCACTTTTCCGCCATCCACTTGGCTGGCGCTGCAGAAGAGTTGCTTGGCGCGCACCTCACCCTCCTTGGCCAATCCTCAACCTTCCACAGCTACCGGACTGCCGGAGTTGAATTGGCAAACGCACTTGGGAGTGGCTCTCCCGTCACGCGCAAAGACATGGAAGGCCTGCTCAATCATGCCAAAAACCGCTCCAAGCACATGGACTTGGCAGAGGACAATTTCATCACCTTTGACCCTGCGGAGGAGGCTCGTGAGTTACTCGATCGGGCCGTGTCTGACTACTACCACCTAATGCAATATTGCCAACTGCCCGAGACACCATTGGTTGCACGTTTCAACCGCGAGGTTCTGGGCGCGCGGGGTGCCTAATAGTTCATTCAAGCGAAAAGCCGCTTCGCGGTGCGGCTTGACTTCCGGCGTTGGCGGGCTAATGGACGAGTACGAACGCAACATCCTCCGACACATCCAGGAGCACGGGTGCAGCGTCACTTCTGTGTTCGACCCGGATGAAAAGGAACCGCCATTCTCCTATTCCATCGGCATCGCCAAGTCGTCTGGCGCGCCAGAAATCATCATCGTCGGGCTCAGCTCCAAGCAGTCGCACCGGATGGTCAACGAGTACAACCGCCGGTGCCAGGCTGGAGAGCGGTTCCAGCCAGGCGTGCTGTATCTAGGCTTTCTCGATGATTTCGCTGTTCAGTTCGGCCCGGTTACCCGCGAGCAGCGGGCTGAGTACATGCGGTCTGCGTGCTGCGGTCCCGAGTTTGAGGCTGTCCAGCTGATCTGGCCCAACGCGTCAGGCGTATGGCCGTGGGATCCAGAGGCTTCGGAGTGGTTCCGTGCCAACCAGCCATTGCTCTCGGGGGAGATCGTGTGAAGCCTGCCGACAGTTCGTGCAAGCCGACGCCGCTTCGCGGCGCCACTTAGTTCAGGCGTTAGGCCATGCAGATAGCAGTCAGGCATTTGCAGATCGCGAGGGCACTTGCCCTTTGCCTTGCTGCGGCATCGGTGGTCGTGCTCTTTATGTATGGAATGGCGCCAGACAAATACGAGGTGGTCCTGCTCGCAGCCGGCGCCAGCATGATGGCCGGCTTGACCACATTCTGTGCGACCTTTGTTTTCGGACCGCTCGCGTATTCGCGCGGTTCCACTGAGTTATGGTTGTCGCGCGCCCTGTTCTTGTTCCTCTTGGTTGGTCTTGTAGTTGTTGGTAGCGCGGCAGTGCGAAGAGTGGTTGCATGGGCCGCAGGCGCGGCCTAACAGATCGCCCAGGCCGACACTGCTCAGCGGCGCGGCTTCAATACAGGTGTTAGAACGCATGTCAGACCCATGGGTAGAGTTGGTAAAGCTCGGCTTTCTTTTTGCCTTCTCCATTGCGGTAGCCGTGGGCTGGGTAATTGTCAAAGGTCCTTTCCCTGGCGAGGGTTGGCTCCCCAGGATCTCTTGGCAGAGAACCTTTGCTCTACTCAGCGCGTTGGCCGTGGCTGCACTGGTCTTTGTGTACTTCACGGTTCTCGTCTAGGCTGCGGTCGAACTCTTGCCTAACAAGTGTTCAAGGCAGGTCGCTTCGCGGTTCGGCCTGATTCCGGGTGTTACGGGCAAAGGGACAAGTACGAAACCACCCTAGCCGTCCGGCATCGCCTGGCGACGGTGCTCAAGGAAGACCGCATCCTCGTCATTGGACCGCGGTCGAATCATCGACCAAGGCACGCACCGGCAATTGCTGGAACGGGGCGGGCTCTACCCCGGGGTCGCAAACTGCAGTTCCTGGATTGAGCCCGGCACTGGGTCGGCGGCGAGCCGCATGGCAGCATGCGTGCCTGTCGGCCGACCTGAGGCGCACGTGGGCACCATCTCGAATCTTTCGGACTGGTCGCAGCGCAGGCGCGACGTCGTCGGACTCGCTCCCATCGCCGTGTCGCTGCACGGGTTCGCGACGGGTGACATGCACGTGGCATGGCAAGCGGTCAGCGAAATCCGCGCGGCGAGGACCGATCCGGCGTCAGGTGGCGAGTCGCTGGTCGAATTCGTCGCCGCCGGCACATGCGTCGTCGTCAGCGACAGGCAGCCCGGCTTCGACAAGCTGGAGAAGGCCATGAGCGCCGTGTTTCCTGCGACGGCATCATGGCGGGAGATGCTGCAACGAGGATTGCCACTTGGCGAGCGCGCAACTCTGTATAGCCGCGCGAACCAGACATGAGCTGAGCGCTTCGCACAACGGCGAACAGAGGGAACGATGGATCGACCCAGCATTGCACAGAGATTGCTCATGGGGCTGCTGGTCGCAGCCATTTCCCTGTCGGTGGGCATCATCGTGGTGGCCGTTCCGGCCAGCCCAGGCCGCAACGCGTTGATGGCCCTGAACTGGTTCCTGTGGTTGCTGTTTGTCGTGCTCTACCCGTTCGTTGTCGTGTGGACGGGAAAGGTCAGCGGCACGGAGCCAGGTTCCGTCAGCTACCGTGCGTTCTCCCCGGCGCGTTACTGGGTCGGCTTTGTCGCCACCACGCTGTTCTGGATTGCAATGCTCATGCTCGTGTCCCTGTACTCGTTCATGGCCTGGGATCGAGGCACTTGATCATCACCGCAGGACAAGTCAGATGCGGAAAGGGGACGTCATGCAGCTTTTCGAAGTCATCCGTTGGGGCAACGATTCGGACGATCCGGTGACCGGCGGTCCCAACGGGCCGGACACGTGTTTTCTGGTGCGTGCGGAGTCTGTCCAGCAGGCCGCGCAACTGGTGGACCGCCTCGCGGCGGGTCACGGCGAACGCACCACGGCCGATGCGGTGTACCTGCTGGAAACCGACCAGTCGGCGCAAACGGAGCCGCGCGTACTGCGTGGACCGTACATCCAGCACGCCTATCGGCATGGGTGGCGACACTGGTATCGCGACGACGCGGATGCGCCGTGGATCGAACGCGACTGACGGCTCAGTCCGATGGCCACGCCCGGCTGATCAACTGCGCGAAGTCGAAATCCCGCGACATCGTCCCGTAGGCATTGCCGTGATCGCCGGCGATGCGGCTGGTGCAGAACGCCTCGGCCACGGGGCTGCCACTGCGCAGCAGCAGGCTGGCCTGCAGCGACAACGCGAACGCCTCCACCCAGCGCCTGGCCTCCACTTCCGCCATTTCGGCCGTGCCTTCCAGCACGCGGCGCAGTGAGTTGAGCTCGGCATCGAAATCCGGATCCAGGTGCTGCGCGAGTTCCAGTTCGGCCAGCAGCGCCTGACCGCACTGCGGTTCGCGCTGCAGCGCGCGCATCACGTCCAGGCACTGGATGTTGCCGCTGCCTTCCCAGATGGAGTTGAGGGGCGCCTGCCGGTACAGGCGCGGCAGCAGCGATTCCTCGATGTATCCGGCCCCACCCAGGCATTCCTGCGCTTCGTTGACGAAGGCGGGAGCCCGACGACACACCCAGTACTTGCCGATGGCCGTGGCCACGCGGGCAAACGCCGCCTCCTGCGCGTCGTAGGGCGCACGGTCGACTGCGCGCGCGACGCGCATCGCCAGCGCGATGGCCGCTTCCGATTCGATCGCCAGGTCAGCCAGGACGTTGCGCATCAGCGCGTGATCGACCAGCCGCTTGCCGAAGGTGCGGCGATGGTGCGTGTGGTGCATCGCCTGCGCCAGGGCCATGCGCATTTCCGCCGCCGCGCCCAGCATGCAGTCCAGGCGCGTGAGCATCACCATCTCGATGATGGTGGGTACGCCACGGCCTTCGTCTCCGATGCGGTATGCCCACGCGTCCATGAACTCCACTTCGGACGAGGCGTTGGACCAGTCGCCGAGCTTGTCCTTCAGGCGCATCAGCGCGAATGCGTTCTTGCTGCCGTCCGGTCGCCAGCGCGGCAGCAGGAAGCAGCTCAGTCCACCCGGCGCCTGCGCGAGCACCAGGAAGGCGTCGGACATCGGCGCGGAGAAGAACCACTTGTGACCGACTAGCCGGTACTCGCCTTCCGCGCCCAGCGGCATCGCGACGGTGGTGTTGGCGCGCACGTCGCTGCCACCCTGCTTTTCGGTCATGCCCATGCCCAGCGTCACGCCGAGCTTGTGCTCGCACGCGATGTCGCGCGGGTCGTAGTACGGCGAGATCGCCTTGCCTTCCCAGCCCGCCAGCGCAGGCGCGTGGCGCAGCACCGGGATGGCCGCGTGCGTCATCGTCAGCGGACAGCTGGTGCCCGGTTCGACCTGGTGATGCAGGTAGCTGAGCACCGCGCGCGCGACGTGGGCGCCCGGCCGCGGCTGCGACCACGACAGCCCGGCCACGCCATGCTCGATGGCCGCCTGCATGATGCGGTGGTAGTTGGGGTGGAACTCGACCAGGTCGATGCGCTGGCCGAAGCGGTCGTGGGTGCGCAGACGCGGACGGTCGCGGTGCGCGTCGAAGCTGAGCCGGTACAGCTCGTCGCCGGCAAGCGCGCCATAGGTCGCCAGTGCGTCGGCGAAGTCGGCGCCGCCTTCGCGGGCCACGGCCTCGCGCAGCGCCATGTCGTCACGCCAGAGGTCGCGCGGTGCGAACTCCGGCGGCTGGTTCTCGACGCGGTGCGTGGCGAACGGCGGCAGCGGTTCCATCTGCAACTCCGGCGTGGGATCGGGCCGATTCTAGGCTCCCCTGTGCAGCGGCTACGCGATTTCGCCGGCCAGCCGGCCGGGCACGTTCGTGCTGCTTTCAGACAAGGCGTCCATGAAGGCCGGCGGCAACGCGAACGTGCCCCACCAGCCGCGTGCCGGTCAGCACCCGCAGCATCTGGCCGCGGCCGCCCGGTACGCGCGACAACGGGTGGAACACGCGGTCGCGCACGGCGGCCAGGCGGTCGCGGTCGGACTGGAACAGCGGCGTCAGCCAGCGGCTCCAGAAGTGGTACATGCGCAAATGCGCGGCGCGCCGGCGCTGGTAAGCGCCCAATGCGGAGGCCAGGTCGTCCTGTGCACGCAGGGCATCGCGCAGCGCCAGCGCGTCCACCAGGGCCATGTTCACGCCCTGCCCGAGCTGCGGGCTCATCGCGTGCGCCGCATCCCCCATCAGCACCGCGCGCCCGCAATGCCACTGGCGCAGCACGGTGTCGCGGTAACGCGCCTGCGCCAGCCCGCCGGGCACCACGGTATCGCGTAACAGCTCGCCCGCCTCGGGCCAGACCGCGTGCACGTCGCGCCGCCAGGCCTCGGCATCGTGGCCCGCGTCCGCGAGTGCGGCCGTCGGCAGGCTCCAGAAGAAGCTCAGGCGCGGCGTCGGATCGTCCGGTCGTGTCCCGACCGGGAGCAGCCCGGCCATGCGCCGCGCTCCGAGATAACGCTGGCGCAGTTCGTCCGCCCACCGCCACTCGCGCTGCTCGACCAAGCACCACTGCGCGCCCCAGGGATACGGCCGGTCGAGCGCCGGCGCGCCGACGGCAGCCCGCAACGTGGACGCGGCACCGTCGGCAACGATCAGCAGGTCGAAGCCGCCGTGCTCGTCGCCGTGTTCGTCGCGCAGCAGGCCATGCGCGTGGTCGATCGCGACGATGCGGCGTCCGCAGTGCACGCGGCGATCGGTTGTCCACGCCGCATCCAGCAGCGCGAACAGCGCGCCGCGCTGCATGCCCAGACCGAACAGACGGCGGTCGAGCTCCCCATAGCGCATGTCCATCACTGCGCGCCCCCGCACGGTCTCGCCGAACAGACGGCCGATGCGCGCACCATGCGCGAGCGCCGAGTCCAGCAGCCCGAGTTCCCACAGCACCGAAAGACCGGTCGGCTGCAGCAGGAAGCCGGCGCCCACGGGCCCCAGTTGTGCCGCCCGCTCGAAGACCTCGACGCGGTGGCCGTCGCGTCCGAGCAGCAGCGCCGCGGCCTGTCCCGCCGTGCCGTAACCGACGATGCCGATGCGCAACGGGTTCACTGTCGGCCCTCGGGACGTTTCACTTCGCGCATGAAAAAAGGCCCCGCGATGCGGGGCCTTCCAAACGGTGTCGCGGGGCTTGCGCCTTCAATCACGCCACGGGCGTGATGTTGGACGCTTGCGCACCCTTCGGACCCTGGGTCAGCTCGTAGCTGACGCGCTGGCCTTCCTGCAGGCTGCGGAAGCCCTTGGCGTTGATCGCAGAGAAGTGCGCGAACACATCTGCGCTGCCGTCCTCGGGCGAAATGAAACCGAAGCCCTTGGCGTCGTTGAACCATTTCACGGTGCCGTACTGCATGTCCTTATCAACCTCATGCTGGATGCGAGTCGCGCACGGCCGATGCAGGCCCGGGCGCCGGTCGAGTATGCAAACTGAACCACAGCTTGACAATCACCCCGCTCAACGGCGGGCGAGCAAGGCACCCAGCAGCGCCGGCAGACCGGCCGAGGCCGCGGCGACATTGTCCAGCACGTCCTGGAGGGTGATCACCTCGTCCGGGTCCGGTCCGGCCCCTGCCGCCCAGTTGGCGACGATGGCCAGGCAGGCGTAGTCCAGGCCCATCTCGCGCGCCAGGCCGGCCTCCGGCATGCCGGTCATGCCGACCAGGTCGCAGCCGTCGCGACGCAGCCGGGCGATCTCGGCCCGGGTCTCCAGGCGCGGTCCCTGGGTCGCCCCGTAGCAGCCGTCCGGCACGAGGGCCACGCCCGCACTGGCGGCCGCGGCGATCACCGACTCGCGCAACGAACGGGTATAGGGCTCGCCGAAGTCGACGTGCAGCACCTCGGTGCCGGGTTCCTCGCAGATCGTCGAGATGCGGCCCCAGGTGTAGTCGATCAGCTGTTCCGGGCAGGCCAGCACGCGCGGGCCGAAACGCTCGGTGATGCCGCCGACGGTGTTCATCGCCAGCACGCGCTGCGCGCCCAGCGCCTGCAACGCGGCGAGGTTGGCGCGGTAGTTGATCTTGTGCGGCGGCAGCGAATGGCCTTCGCCATGCCGGGCCAGGAAGGCGACGCGATGGCCGTCCAGCGTGCCGATCCGCACCGGACCGGAAGGAGCGCCGTAGCGCGTGACCGGCTGGTGCGATTCGACGTCCTGCAGGTCGGCCAGCTTGTACAGGCCGGTGCCGCCGATGACGGCCAGGGATATCTCGCTCATGGGCGCGTCAGTCCTTCAGCGCGTAGATCGCCGGCAGGTTGCGGCCCTGCTCGTGGTAATCCATGCCGTAGCCGAACACGTAGCGGTCCGGTACCTCGACGCCGACGTAATCCGCGCAGACGCCTTCGACGCAGCGGTCGTGCTTCTTCACTGCCAGCGCCGCGATGCGCACGTCGCGCGCGCCCTGCTCCACGCACCACTGCCGGATGGCCGCGAGCGTGTGCCCCTCGTCGAGGATGTCGTCGGCCAGCAGCACGCGACGGCCCTTCAGCGCGGTGGCCGGACGATGCTTCCACACCAGTTCGCCGCCCGAGGTCTCGCCGCGGTAGCGCGTGGCGTGCAGGTAGTCGAATTCCAAGTCCAGGCCCAGCGCACCCAGCTCCATCGCCAGTTGCGCGGCGAACGGCAGACCGCCGTGCATGATGGTCAGGTAAACCGGCACGTCGCTGTTGTCGTAATCGGCCCGGATCGATCCGGCCATGCGCGCGATGGCCTGCTCCAGAGGGCGGCGGTCGAAGATCAGGTCCGAATTGGCCAGCGCGGCGGCCAGGTCGTGGGTGTTTGCAACGGTTTCCATCAAGCCAATCCTTCCAGTCGGCTGCGCGCGGCGCCGTAACGGGCGTCGGCCAGCAATCCATCCCATCCCATCGCGCCGCGGCCGATCAGCCCGGCCAGCGCCATCGTGTTGAGCTTGCGGCCTTCCACCGCCGCCAGCGCTTCTTCGACCAGCTGCGGGTGGCAGGCCAGCACCACGTCGCAGCCCGCGTCGTAGTGCGCCGTCACGCGCGCCTTCACCCCACCGGCAGAGGACGCTGCCTTCATGCCGATGTCGTCGCTGAAGACCACGCCGCGGAAGCCGATCTCGCCGCGCAGGATCTCCTCGATCCAGTAGCGCGAGTAGCCGGCCGGCTCCGGCGCGATCGCCGGATAACGCACGTGCGCCATCATCACCGCGTCGGCCTTGGCCTCGATGCCGGCGACGAAGGGAATCAGGTCGGCCGCGCGCAGTTCTTCGAGCGAGCGCGGATCGACCGCTTCGTCCAGGTGCGTATCCGCCTGCACCGAACCATGCCCCGGGAAGTGCTTCAGCGTGGCGGCCATGCCCGCGGCGTGCATGCCGCGGATGTAGGCGCGGGTGAACTCGGCCACGACCTGCGGATCGTCCGAGAAGGCGCGGTTGCCGATGGCCAGGTTGCCGCGGCCCAGATCGACCACCGGCGCGAAGCTGAGGTCCACGCCGCTGGCGCGCACTTCGTTGGCCATCAGCCAGGCGTGTTCTTCGGCCAGTTTGAGAGCGCCCTGCGGATCGGCGGCATAGCGCTTGCCGAAACCGTCCAGCGGCGGCAGCGCGCTGTAGCCCTCACGAAAGCGCTGCACGCGACCGCCTTCCTGGTCCACGCAGACCAGCTGCGGCCGGCCGGCGGCTTCGCGGATCGCCGCGGCAAGCTCGGCGACCTGGGCCTTCGATGCAAAGTTGCGGCTGAACAGGACCACGCCGGCACAGGCATCGTGCCGCAGCCAGTCGCGCTCCTGCGCGGTGAGTTCGGTACTGGCGACGCCGATCACGAGCATGGACGGACTCCTGAAAAGAAGGGTCGCGACTGGGCGCGGCCGGTCATTGTGGCGCAGACGCCGGACGGCGGCATCCGCGCGGCGATCACGTCTCGCAGCCGTCCGGCCCGCATGCGTCGCCCGAAGCCGGTGCGGCCGAGGCGATGCCCAGGCGCGAGAATGCATCGCGGAATGTTTCCGGCGACTGCGCACCCTGCACCGCCAGGCGACCGTCGAGCACGAACGTGGGCACCGCGCGGATACCCAGCGCGTGCGCCTGTGCAAGCTGCGCGCGCACTTCGGCCAGGCCTTCATCGGATTCGAGCATCGCGCGCACGCGCGCTTCGGCCAGTCCACCTTCGGCGCCCGCGTCGACCAGCGTCTGCGTGTCGGCCAGATTGCGACCGTGGGAGAAGTGCGCGCGGAACAGCGCCTCGCCCACCTTGTCGGCGTCGCCTTCGCGGCTTGCCAGCCAGATCAGCCGGTGCGCCCTGAGCGTGTTGACGCGGACCTGGCCCTGGTCGAAATCGAACGGCAAGCCTTCGGCGCGACCGGTGGCCTGCGTCTGCGCCAGGATCTGCTCGGTGCGTTCACGACCGCCGAACTTCTGTTCGTACGCCTCGCGCAATGGCACCGGCGTGTCGTCCGACTCCGGGTCGAGCTGGAAGGCGTGCCAGTGGATGTCGACCTTGCGGTCGGCCTCGCCGAGCTGTTCAAGCGCGGTCGCCAGGCGGTGCTTGCCGATCCAGCACCACGGGCAGACCACGTCGGACCAGATGTCGATGCGCAGGGGTTTGTCGTTCATGGGTCCGAGATGGGGTCTGGCAGGGGCTCAGGCAACCGTACCGGCGCGCTCATCGGCGCTCCACTCCAGGTACGGCCGCGTAGCCAGGGCCAGGTTGTAGTAGCGCGGCTCGTCGGTCACCTCGGCGCCGATCCAGTCCGGACGCGCGAACGGCTCGTCCGCCGAGGCCAGTTCGATTTCCGCGACCACCAACCCCGCGTTGTCGCCCAGGAACTCGTCCACCTCCCACAGGTGGCCCTCGTGCTTCACATAGTGGCGGCGTTTGTCGACCAGCCCGCCGACGCACAGCGCCAGCAAGGCGCGCGCGTCGTCCTCCGGGATGGGATAGTCGAACTCCTGACGCGTATGACCCAGCTCACGCGACTTCAGGTTGAGGTAGGCCTCGTCACCGGCGATGCGCACGCGCACCGAGGCCTTCATCGCACCGCTGTCCATCGCTACCTGGTCGTTGATGTAGCCCTGCGCCATCGGCATCACCTTGTGCGCGGCACTGCGCCAGCCGTTGCCGATGACGAGAAACTTGCGTTCGATTTCGATGGCCATTGGAGGTGTCGTGATTCTTGATTCTTGATTCGTGATTGCGACGAGCCTGCGTGGTTCGCTCTTCTGCCGTCACTCCCGCGAAGGCGGGAATCCATGTATCCGGCGCCATTCCGGCATTCTTCCACGGTGATGCTTCCGTGGGTGGATCCCCGCCTTCGCGGGGATGACAGCTCAAGGTCGGCAGCGTTGGCGGGGCAGACTACCGCTCAAACAACGCGATGGACTCCACGTGCGCCGTGTGCGGGAACATGTCCATCACGCCGGCGGCCTTGAGCTTCCAGCCGCGCTCGTTGACGAGGAAACCCGCGTCGCGCGCCAGCGATGCCGGATGGCAGCTCACGTACACGATGCGGTCGAACTGCTTTAGCGGCAGCTGCGCCAGCACGACGTCGGCGCCGGAACGCGGCGGGTCGAGCAGCAGCTTGTCGAAGGGTTGCTTCATCCAGTATTCGCCGGCGAGGTCCTTGGCCAGGTCGGCCGCGTGGAACTCCGCATTGGCGATGTCGTTGTGCGCGGCGTTGTCGCGCGCGCGACGCACCAAGCCGGCCTCGCCCTCCACGCCGACCACCTCGCGCACGCGCCGCGCCAATGGCAGGGTGAAGTTACCCAGGCCCGCGAACAGGTCGAGCACGCGGTCCTCCGGTTTGGGATCCAGCAGGTCCAGCGCCAGTTGGATCATCTTGCCGTTGAGCCCCGCATTGACCTGGATGAAGTCGAGCGGACGGAACAGGAATTCCAGGTTCCATTGCGGCAGCGAGAACGCCAGCTTCGGCGATGCGGGCCACAGCGCATGCACGCTGTCCACGCCACCGGGCTGCAGGAAGATCGCGAAACCGTGCTCGCGGCCGAATGCGACCAACGCATCCTGGTCCGCCTGCGACAGCGGCACCAGGTGCCGGATCGTCAGTGCGACGCCGCTGAAGCCGTTGCCATCCGTGTCCGGCTGTGCATCGCCGACGATGAACTCGATCTGCGGGATCTCGCGACGCGCCTGCAGCCCGTCGACCAGCGCGGAGAGCGCCGGCAGGCGGCTGGCCACCAGCGGGATCACGGTGTGGCATTCGCCGATGTCGGCGACGAAGCGTGGATCAGTCTCGCGGAAGCCGACCAGCGTCTTGTCCTTCTTCTCGACGCGCCGCACCGAGAACCGCCCCTTGCGGCGATAGCCCCACGATGCATCCGTCAGTGGTTCAAGGATGCGCTCGGGCGTGATGTGGCCGATGCGCTCGAAGTTCTCCATCAGCACGCGCTGCTTGGCGAGGATCTGCTTTGCCTCGTCGTAATGCTGCAGCGCGCAGCCGCTGCAGGTGCCGAAATGCACGCAGCGTGGCGCGACGCGCTCGGGGGCGCCGTGCAGCACTTCGACCGTGCGCGCCTCGTCGAAGCTGCGATGGCGGCCGGTCTGCGTGGCCATCACGCGCTCGCCGGGCAAGGCGCCGGCCACGAACACGGCCTTGCCGTCGGGGCGCCGGGCCACGCCGCGGCCGTCATGGGTCAGATCGGTGATTTCGACTTCGAAGGGGGTTTGATCGATGCGGGCCACAGGGCTGGCGGGCGACGTGCGCGAAAAACAGGGCCGCGTATTGTCGCAGATCGGGCCGGTCTGCCGCGGAGGCCGAAAAACGAAGGGCCCGCGTTGCGGGCCCTCGTTCATGCGCGACGCTGGACGTGCGCTTACTTCTGGCGCCAGCCGCCACCGGCGTCCTGCACCCACCAGCCCGGGCGGGCGCTGTCGATCCACTGGCGCGCGAACACGGCGCGGATCTGCTGCTCCCATTCGGGATGGTTGTTAGCCACCGCGATTTCGCGGTACACGGCCTTGGCATCGCGGCCCTGTTCGGCCACCGCCTGGTTCACCGCCACGCGCTGCGGCAGCGGGATCTTGGAGGCATCGCGCACCGAGATCGTGCCGTCGTTGGCGAAGCCCAGCGCGCCCGAATCGAAGTGCGCGCGCAGCTGGCTGTCGAAACGCGAGCTCATGCGCGACTGGATAGCTTGGATGGCAGGCGTCTTGATCGTGATGTCGGGCTGGCCCTGCGCATGCGCGCTGCCAATGCCGACCAGCGCCAGCCAGTCGATGCGCGAGGCCAGCGAGCGCTGCGGCGCCGTCAGCGACGCGCTCTGTCCGCCCGGCTTGTCCTGCGGCCTGGGTGCCTGCTCGGGCGCTTCTTCACCGATCACCTTCTCGACGAATTCGCGCGCCGCTTCCTTGGCCTCCGCGGCCGGGAAATACACGTTGATCGTCACGCACGCGGTCAACATCACCGCCGCGACCGGAATTCCCATCCAACGACGCATACGACCTCCCGAACCTGTGGAAACCGCGACAACTTACTCGAAGACCGGTTTCAAGTCGCCCGTGCTCGCGGCCTTCAGGCGCTCCACCAGCGTCGGCCAGTCGACGCGACGGTTGAACCCGACCACGCTGAGCCGGGGCAGCCCGGAACCTTCGACGATAATGAAGCCGTTGCCGGCTGAACCCAGCCCGTCCATTTCGCACACCTCCTCGGCAAGCCGGCACGAAATGCCGATGCGGCGATAGCCGAAGTCGTCGAACAGCCCGATCAGCTGCGACTGCAGGCTGCTCATGAACGAGGCGTCCGACACGCTCGACAGGTCCTGCACCGCGCGCTGGCTGACGCGCTGGCGCACGTCGTCGCGGCGTGCGGCTTCGCGATCCGTGTCCAGTCGCGCATCGAACGCGACCGGCTGCCAGTCGACCAGTCGCAGCCGCTCGATGCGGCCGTCGAGCTTGCCGGTGATGGTGCCGAAGCCAAGCACGCCGGTCAGCGCTTCCAGATCGATGTCGTCGAAGGCGATGTCGGACGACAGCGTCGGCGCCACACCGAACGGCCGTTCCATCGCCAGCGACGAAACCTGCACCGCTCCGCCGAACAGTTCGACCGACAGGCCGCCCTGGAAATCGAGCCGCTCGTTGGAATAGCGTGCTTCCGGAATGCGGCCGGTAAGCTCGCCGGTGAATGCCGGCCAGCCCAGCGCCTGCGAGAGCTGGGCGATGTCCAGGCGCTGCAGGTCCAGTCCGAAACGGATGTCCAGCGGTTCCCCATCCGATGGCGGACGCACACGCAGCGGATCGATCGTGACCTGGCCGCCCAGCATCGGCATCGTGGCCGCGCCGCGCATCAGCAGTTCGTCCTTTTCGCTGACGAACGGCAGGCTGGCCGCACCGAACTGCAGGCCATGGAGGCGGCCGCCGTCCCAGCGGAGTTCGCTCGCAACCGGTTTGGCGGAAGAGAACCGCACGTCACCATCCAGCCCGGTGAAATCGAATCGCCCCTGCGGGTCGTCGATGGCCACGCCTCGCGGCACGAATTCCGCCTCATGCAGCGTGCCGTCTTCAAGGCGCAGGCGCACGTCGGCCGCGCCGCGCAGTTGCAATTCGGCCAGTCCGGCCAGCCCGAGGAAACCGGTGAGGTAACCGTTGCGCAACGGGGCCAGGTCCGCGCTGCGGGCGCGCAGATCGAGCGAGCGGACGATGCCGTCCGCGGCCAGCGCGGCGCTGCCCTCGGCGACCAGGATGCCCGGATCGTCCCAACGCAGCCGCGGCAACTGCCAGCCTTCGCTGCCCTGCTGTGTCGCGACCACCTGCACGCCCACGCGACGCTGCTGCAGCGCCAGATAGGCGTTGCCGAACAGCAGATCGCCGCCATGCAGCGCGCCGTCCACCTGCACGCGCGTGATGTCGCCGAAGTCCGCCTGGATCTGCGCCTGCGCACCGACCTTCTCGCCGGCGATGGTGCCGTCGGCGGTATCGAACGCCACGCCTTTCAGCCGCAGCGGACCGGCGACGCGCAGGGGTCCCTGCTCGGGTGCCATCACGGCCAGTTGCCCGTCCAGCGTCCCGGCCTGGATGCGAGCGGCCTCCCATGCCTTGGACAGCAACGCCTGTGTCCAGGCCAATGGCACGTGGGTGAGGTCGATGCGCGTGAGGGCGGGCATGGTGGAGGTTCGATCGACTGCAACTGCGCCACGGCCGTCGGTCAGGCGCGCATGGGTCCGCACATCGTCCAGATCGACCGCCAGTCGCAACGCAGGACCTCGTCCGGAGCGCACCGGACCTTCACAGCGCCATCGGTCGCCGTCGTGCAACAGTGGGCACTGCCATTCGAGATCGCGGAACCGATAGCCAAGCTCCGGCGCGTCGATGCGCGCGGCGCGCAACTGCAGCACGCCCTGGCTCGCCTCCGCCGGCCAGTGCAGGCTCACCTGCACGCCCTGCAGCGTCGCCACCGGCGTGTGCACCCTGGCGATGCGAGCCTGCGCTGAACGCGCCCATGCCGCGGCCGGCGTCACCCAGGACGCGACCAGCAGACAGGCCAGCAGCAGGCGTAAGATCGGACGCGACATCGAATCAGCATACCGACAGGACGCGAAATGCCGATGATGCCCAATGACCTCCCCCGAATCCTGCTGGTCGAAGACGATCCCACCAGCCGGAGCTTCCTGGCCGCGGCGCTGCGCGCAACACCCGCCGAGGTGGACGCCGCCGACAGCCTGGCGGCGGCGCTCGCCCTCGCCTCCACGCAGAACTACGCCGCGTGGCTGATCGACGCACGCCTGCCCGATGGCAGCGGCGCGGAGTTGCTGGCGCGGCTGCGCGAGCGTCACCCCGACACGCCTGCCATCGCCCACACGGCCGCGCACGAGGACACTCTGCTCGACGCCCTGGTCGGTGCCGGCTTCCTTGAGGCACTGGTCAAGCCGATGCCGGCTGCGACCGTGCAGGGCGCGGTGCGTCGCGCGCTCGGCATCGCCCCGGTGCTGCCCTCGCTGCAGGCACTGGCAGGAACCGACGGCAAGCTCCCGCTGTGGGACGACGATGCCGCGGTGTTGGCGCTCAACGGCAACCGAACCCACGTGGACACACTGCGCGATCTGTTCGTGCAGGAACTCTCCAAGTCGGTCTACGCCATCTCCACCGCAGCCGAGCGCGGCGACGTGGACTCGGTGCGCAACGATCTGCACCGCCTGCGCGCAAGTTGCGGCTTCGTCGGCGCGCAACGGCTGGCCGCCGCAGTGCAGGCGATGCAGCAGGATCCTTCCTCGACCGCGCTGCTGCTGACGCTCGAACAGGTTGCACAGGACACGCTGGCGCACGCGCCCGACGCGCGCGCTCAGTCGCCCGCGCCCGCCTGATCCGCACGCGGCGCGGTGACGCGTCCGAGTTCGGCCAGCATTTCCCACGACTTCAGGCCACGCGGCCCGAGGTGATGCGCGAGCACCTCCCGTATCGCGCGACGCAAGCCCGGCAGATCGTCGGCGACCGGTGTGCGATCGTCCGCCAGCGAAAGCAGGCCGCGACCGGTCGCGGCGCTGCTGCGGTCGCCATGACCGCGATCGCTCAGCACCCGGCGCGGCCCATGTTCCGGATCGAGCCGGTAGCGCGCGGCCGGGTCGATCGGTGCGCCGTCGCCGTCGTGATGCCAGTCGAATCCGAAGCCCAGCGCATCGAGCAGATCACGCTCGAAGCGTCGCAGCGTCCAGCCCAGCGCCTCGCCCGCGGCCATGCGTGAGCGGGCGCGACCATAGGCTTCGTAAAGTTCCGGCACCGGGTCCTGGCGCGGCGCCAGTCGCAGCGTGAGCTCGTTGAGGTAGAACCCCGACAGCATCGCCTCGCCGGTCAATCGCGGCGCGACGTCCAGCGCTTCGGCTGAATTCAGGCGCGCCAGTTCGCCGACCTGCACCGCATCGAAGCGGATCCACTGCAGCGGCTGCAACGCAGCCCGCAACGCGTGGCGCTTCGGGCCCTGCACGCCACGGGCCACCATGCCCAGCCGGCCGTGATGCTCGCTCAGCACTTCAACCAGCAGGCTCGTTTCGCGCCAGGGACGCGCGTGCAGGACGAACGCAGGCTCGGCGGTCAGGCGCATGGGAAAGTAGAGAGTGGAGGAGAGGAAGAAGTGAGTCGTGCGAGCGAACAGGCACGGAAATCACCCGGCTTCACTCGCTCCTCATTCCTCTCCACTCTCCCCTCGCTAGTCGTGGTACCCGAACGCCCGCAGCGCGGCTTCGTCGTCCGACCAGCCCTCGCGCACGCGCACCCAGGTCTGCAGGAACACCTTGGCGCCGAACAGCTTCTCCATCTGCTGGCGGGCCTTGGCGCCGATCTCGCGCAGGCGTTCGCCGCCCTTGCCGATCACGATGGCCTTCTGGCCATCGCGCTCCACCCAGATCACCGCGCCGATGCGCAGCATGGTGCCGTCGACTTCGAACTTCTCGATCTCGACGGTGGTGGCGTACGGCAGTTCCTCGCCCAGCTGGCGCATCAACTGCTCACGCACCATCTCGCCGGCAAGGAAGCGCTGGCTCTTGTCGGTGATCTCATCCTCGCCGTACAGGGCCGGCTGCTCCGGGACCAGCGCGAGCACGTCCTTGACCAGCGCTTCCAGGCCCTTGCGCTTGAGCGCGGAAATCGGGTGGACGGCCGCGAACTCGCGGCCTTCGCTGATCTTCGCCAGGAACGGCAGCAACGCGGCCTTGTCCTTCACCCGGTCGACCTGGTTCACCACCAGCACCACCGGCAGGCCCCCCTTGCGCAGCGCGTCGAACGCGAGCGAATCCTCGTCGTCCCACTGCCCGGCGCGGATGACCAGCATCGCCGCGTCGACGCCATCGAGCGCACCGCGCGCGGCACGGTTCATCCAGCGATTCATCGCACGCTTCTGCTCGCGATGGATGCCGGGCGTGTCGACCAGCAGCAGTTGGCCTTCCGGGAACGTGGCGATGCCCAGCAACTGGTGACGGGTGGTCTGCGGGCGGTTGGAGGTGATGCTGACCTTGGCGCCGACCAGCGCGTTGACCAGGGTGGACTTGCCGACGTTCGGACGGCCGATGACGGCGACGTGGCCGGCGCGATGGGCGGGGGTATTCATGTGGGAATTGTCCGACTCCCGGGCCCGGGAATGCAAAGCCGCGCGGGAAGAATGTGGCCGGCGTGAACGCGCGCGGGCGCTATTCCCGCTCGTCTTCGGCGTTTCGCGGGCCCGGCAGGGCGTCCAGCGCGGCCTCGGCGGCCACCTGCTCGGCCGCACGACGCGAATGGCCGATGCCTTCAGTGGTCATCGGCGGCTGCGCCAGCGTGCAGGTGACGTGGAAGCTCTTGGCATGGTCTTCGCCGGTCTCGGCAACCAACGCATACACCGGCAGCGGCTTCTGCCGGGCCTGCAGCCACTCCTGCAGGCGCGTCTTCGCGTCCTTGCCCACCTTGTGCGGCGGCGGCAGCGCGGCGATGGCTTCCTCGAACCACGGCAGCACGGCCGCGCGGCACGTGACGAAGTCGGAATCTAGATAGATCGCGGCGACCAGCGCTTCGAGCGCATCGGCGAGGATGGAATCGCGACGATGCCCGCCCGACTTCATCTCGCCCGGTCCCAACGTCAGTTGCGTTCCCAGGTCGAGCGCGCGGGCGATCGGCGCTAGCGCGGACTCGCGCACCAGTTCGGCACGCGCGCGGGTCAGCGCACCTTCATCGGCCCGCGGCCAGTGCGCGTACAGGGCCTCGGCCACGATCAGGTTGACCAGTGCGTCGCCCAGGAATTCCAGGCGCTCGTTGTGCGGAGCGCCGGCGCTACGGTGCGTCAGCGCCTGCTGCAGCAGTTCCGGATGCGTGAAGCGATGGCGAATCAGGCCGCTCATTCCATTCGACGGCTGAGCACCTGCTCGGCCTTGAAATGTCCAACGACGTCGATGTTTGCGATCAGCGGACGGCGCACTTCGTAGTCGACCGTCATGATGTAGCCGGCATCGCGACGGGCGATCTTGACGTCCTCCGACTTCACGTTCTCCGCATAGCTGATGTACAAGCGACGGAAAAAGAGGTCCTTGATCTTCGCCGGGTCCTCTTGGCTGACGTCCGATTCGTTCGCCACGTCGCGCAGGGCGGTCTTCACCGCGTAATACTCCGAGTACATGGGGATCAGCTTCATGCCCATGTAGATGAACACGCCGACCACCGCCAGCACCAAGATGAACCCGATCAGGGTCATGCCGCTCTGAGTACGCTTCATTTCACCATCCCCACGTGGTTTGTCGATTGCGCCGCCCGGGCCCCTGGCGGCGTACTACTTGATGGAATTGCCGATGCGCGAGGTGTCCACCCCGCCATCGAAGTTCATCCAGATCAGGAACGCCCTGCCACGCAGGTTCTGCTCCGGAAGGAAGCCCCAGTATCGGCTGTCCTCGCTGTTGTCGCGGTTGTCACCCATCACGAAATAGTGACTCGGCGGAACGACCCAGTCGCCCTCGCCCTGGTCCAGGAAGGGCAGGTTCGTGCGCTCCAGGACGCTGTGCTCGCGGCCCAGCAGGTTTTCCCGGAACTCTTCGGCGCCGGTCATCTCGGTGCCGTTGCCCTTGCCCTGGTACACGCCGACCGTCGAATAATCCAGCGCCTTGCCGTTCACCGTCACCTGGTTGTCGTGGTATCCGATGCGGTCGCCCGGCAGGCCGATGACGCGCTTGATCCAGTCCTGGTCCGGATGGTGCGGCGGGCGGAACACCACCACGTCGCCGCGCGAGGGCTCGCCGATCGCGACGAACTTCTGGTTGGTGATCGGGAGGCGCAGGCCGTAGGCGAACTTGTTGACCAGGATGAAGTCGCCGGTGAGCAGCGTGGGCATCATCGAATTGGACGGGATGCGGAACGGCTCGGCCACGAAGCTGCGCAGGATCAGCACCACCGCCAGCACCGGGAAGAACGCCTTGGAGTAGTCGACGACCACCGGCTCGCGGCCATCGTCCAGCAGCCCTTCCCGCGCCTGCCGCCGCTTGGCGAGCACCAGCTTGTCGAGCAGCCAGACCAGGCCGGTGAACAGCGTCAGGACGACGAGGGCGATTTCAAACCAACGCATGCGCGCTCCTCTGGAGCCGGAATGGGGGAATCGGGATCAGGCGGGTACGCCGCAGAGCAGGACGCTCCCCGGCGACGCTGCCAGCCTCAGCATAGCGGGGGATATGCGGTTCGTCATGGACGAAGGTTCCGGATGGACTGCTCCGCCAAGGCAGGCAATACGCCCCGGGCAGGCCGGCACGGCGGGACCTCGCGGCAGGCGGCGTAAGCGCCTCCCGAGCCGCGAAGCCCAGGCGAGGTCACTTGCTGTCCACCTGCAACACGGCCAGGAAGGCCTCCTGCGGGATCTCCACGCGGCCGACCTGCTTCATCCGCTTCTTGCCCTCTTTCTGCTTCTCGAGGAGCTTCTTCTTGCGGGTGATGTCGCCGCCGTAGCACTTGGCCAGCACGTTCTTGCGCAGTGCCTTGACCGTGGTGCGCGCGATGATCTGCGAACCGATGGCCGCCTGGATCGCGACGTCGAACATCTGCCGCGGGATCAGGTCCTTCATCTTCTCGCACAGTTCGCGACCGCGGCGGTCGGCGTGGCTGCGATGGCAGATGATGCTCAGCGCGTCGACCTTGTCGCCGTTGATCAGCGTGTCCACGCGCACGAACGGACCGGCGTCGAAGCGCAGGAAGTGGTAGTCCAGCGACGCGTAGCCGCGGCTGACCGACTTGAGCTTGTCGAAGAAGTCGAGCACCACCTCGGCCATCGGCAGTTCGTAGCTGATCTGCACCTGGCTGGCCAGGTACTGGATGCCGATCTGCACGCCGCGCTTTTCCTCGCACAGCTTGATGATGCTGCCGATGTACGCCTCGGGCGTGAGGATGTTCGCGCGGATGATCGGCTCGCGGACCTCCTGCACCATGTTCACCGGCGGCAGTTTCGCCGGATTGTCCATCGGCAGGATCTCGCCATCGGTCTTGAGCACCTCGTAGATCACCGTAGGTGCGGTGGTGATCAGGTTGAGGTTGTACTCGCGCTCCAGGCGTTCCTGCACGATCTCCATGTGCAGCATGCCGAGGAAGCCGCAGCGGAAACCGAAGCCCATCGCCTCCGAGCTCTCGGGCTCGAAGCGCAGCGCGGCGTCGTTGAGGCGCAGCTTGTCCAGCGCCTCGCGCAGGTCCGGATAGTCCTCGGCGTCGACCGGGAACAGGCCGGCGAACACGCGCGGCTGCATTTCCTGGAAGCCGGGCAGCGGACGCGGCGCGGGATCGCCTGCGAGGGTGAGCGTGTCGCCCACCGGGGCACCGTGCACGTCCTTGATCGAGGCGTTGATCCAGCCAACCTCGCCCGCGCCCAGCTTCGGCAGCGCCTTGCGCTTGGGCGTGAACACGCCGACCTGATCGACCAGA